>JBCCAW010000598.1:0-3688 GCA_039814655.1 Myxococcota bacterium
CCGCCTACGATCTCGCCGCGCTGGCCGTTGATGAGCGTGTCGCAGAGCCGTCCGATGCCCACGCGAGGCTCACAGAACCCGTCCGCACACGCTCGGCCGTTGCAGCCCACCGCCGAGAGCACGCCGTCGCCCGTCCCGTTGCAGTACGCGGCGCCGGTGCCCGCGGCGTCGCAGAACCACTCGTCGGGCGTGCACGTGACGAGCGGCATGTCGCTCCCCAGGTCGCCCGGCGCGGCGTCGCCTCCCGCATCACCGCCCCCGTCGCTGCCGAGATCACCGGCGTCGCTGGCACCTGCGTCCATGAAGGCCTCTACCGCCGCGTCTGAGCCGGCTAGGTCCGGGCCGCCCAGATCCGGACTGCAAAGGAGACTGCCATCCGGCGCCGACATGCTGCTCGCGTCCGGCGAGCATCCGACAGCCATCACGGCGGTAACTGCAGCGGCCAGCATGTGAACCGCCGGGCGCGAAAGCAAAACAAGCATTCTACCCCTCCTGGGTGGGCGTGTTGTATTTCGTCGGGGCGACGTTCACGCGCTGGCGGCTTTTTCGCTTCCCCCTGCCGCTGGGCCGCCGGGCCGCCCTGCCGGCGGGACGACGCTAACGCACCAGATAGCGGAGAAGGTCGACGCCGTTCCGCCGGCACTCACTCTCGACGACGAACCCTGCGCCTTCGAAGGCGCGCCTGCTGGGCAGGTTGTCCGGCCGGATGTACGCGCTGACCGGGCTCCGCCGACCCTGCGCGGCTTCCACCGCGAGCCGAATGAGCACCCGGCCGAGGCCCTTGCCCGTCGCGTCCGCGTCGAGCGCGATGGAGATCTCGGTCTCGTCACGCCCCTCCGCGAGTCGCACCACGCCTACGGCTTCGCCCGCGTTTTCGGCGACGAAGATGGCGTAGCAGGGGTCATCGAGTCGCGCCGCGTACCACGTCTCGTGATCGGCGTAGGGGATCTGCTCCTGCGAGATGGACCGCGCTCGCACCGAAGGCTGGTCGTGAATGGCGTGAACGAAGCGGCAGTCGGCCGCGCTCGCTGGCCGGAGTGCGCATTCGTTCATGACACGTCGTCGAGGTGGATCCCGTCCCCGGCGGCGATGGAGCGCGCCAGCGTGGCCCCCTCGAGCCGGTCCAAATGCCGCGGATGCGCACCGGGGCGGCGCTTGCCCGGCCGGAGGATCGCGACGTTTTCGTTGAGGCGGACGACGTCCCCCTCGTGGAGGTCGCGAAGCGCCTGCACGCCGCGCCGGGCGAAGGCGAGCAGCTCCTCTTCCGCCTCCGACACACCCTTGTCGGCCGAGCCCATGACCTCCTCGGTCTGGCGAATGGCCTCGACCATCGCTTTCAGCTCGTGGGGCTCGAGCGCGAAGGGATGGTCGGCGCCCGGAAGCCGATTCGAGAGCGTGTAGTGCTTCTCGATGAGGTTGGCGCCGAGGGCCACCGCAGCGGAGGGCGCGACCGTGGGATGCCGCGTGTGGTCGCTAAGCCCGACCGGGACGCCATAGCGTTCCTTCAGCGTCGTTACCGTCCGCACGTGCGCGTGCGCGAAGGGCGTGGGGTAGCGCGCGGTGCATTGCATCACCGCGATGCTCTGGGCGCCGCCGGTCCTCAGGCGCTGCATCGCATAGTCGATGTCGTCCAGCGTGCTGGCGCCGGTGGAGAAGACGAGCGGCTTACCGAGAGACGCAAGATGATCTTGCAGCTCCGTATGACTGATTTCGTAGCTCGCGATTTTGTGGAAGTCGGTGTACGGGTCGACGGCGGCCACATCTTCGAGACTGAAGGGCGTGGACATGAAGCGAATGCCCTGCTCAACGCAGTACTCCGCGATGGCGGGGATCAGCTCATAAGGCATGGAGAGATCTTCGAAGATCTCCGTGATGCTCTTTCGGACACCCATCTCGGCGAGGTAGTCGCTCTCACCCGCGTTGGCGACATAGACGCTGTTGGCCCGGTACGTTTGAAACTTGACCGCGTCGCACTTGGCTTCGACGGCCACGTCCACGAGCGCGCGCGCCATCGCGAGGTCCCTCTCGGGCGTGCCCATGCGCCAGTTCGAGCCGGCCTCGGCAATGATGAAGCAGGCGTGTCCGTCGCCGATGCGGCGGCCGTCCGACAACTCGATGTGGCGTTGGGTCACGGTGCGTTCTCTCGCTCTGGTTCGAGATCGCCGCACGAGTACGGCAGACCGGTTCTCTTGACTGGTGTACTAGGCTAGCACCACCCGCATGGCGCCTGCCACGCGCGGGCCGTGGCTCCCGATGCCCCAACTCTCCGTCCTCGCCCTCACTCGCTACGGCACCCGAGCTGCGGGAACGCGCTACCGCTTTGCCCAATACGAACCGCACCTGCGCGCCGCGGGGATCGACCTTACGGTCTCCCCGCTCTTGGACAACGACTATCTGAGCCATCGCCTGGTCTCCGGCGCATTCGATCGCGCATCCGCGGCGAGAGGCTACCTGCGTCGGATTCGAGCTCTGATGGGCGCACGCCGCTTCGATCTCCTGTGGGTTCATCTCGAGCTCATGCCCTTCCTTCCCGCGTGGTTCGAAGAGCTGCTGTCCCTCTTCCGGATCCCCTACGTCTACGATTTCGACGACGCCTGGTTCCACTCATATGACCGGCACCGCTCGCGCGTCGTCCGACGTCTCTTGGGAAACAAGATCGCGGACGTCATCGGGTCGGCGAGCGCGGTCACGGCTGGGAGCCCCTACCTCTACGAATACGCCGCCCGATTTTCGCAGTGCGTTTATCGAGTTCCCACCGTCGTGGACATGGAGCGCTACCGCCCTTCGCGTTCGCCTTCGTCGACCTCCGAGCGCCTACGTGTCGGGTGGATCGGCTCGCCCTCGTCGAGTCAGTACCTCGCGATGCTTCGCGGGCCTCTGCGGCGGCTCGCCGAGTGCCGCGACGTCGAGCTTCGAACTATCGGCGCGGCGCACATCGACGTCATCCCGGGCGTGCCCTTGGACGCCCGCGCCTGGTCCGAAGAGACCGAGCTCGAGGACCTCGGAGCGTGCGACGTCGGGGTCATGCCGCTTACGAGCGACCCGTGGTCCCGCGGGAAGTGCTCCTTCAAGTTGATCCAGTACATGGCCCTCGGCCTTCCGGTGGTGGCCTCGCCCGTGGGCATGAATACGGAGGTGGTGACGCCCGAGGTAGGCTTCTTGCCCCGCTCCGAGAATGAGTGGCTCGAGGCGCTGGAGACGATCGCCGCGGAGCCGCAGATGCGTGCACGCATGGGGAAGGCCGGCCGCGACCGCGCAGAAGAGGCGTATTCGCTTCAGGCCCTCGCCCCCCACGTCGTATCCATCCTGCGCCGTGCCGCCGAGGGATGAGCGACGGGTCTGTCCGAGCTCAGCGCGCGTCCTCGCGGAGCCTCGACAACCCTTCGAGCTGCAGAAGCCGGCCGGGCTCGCGGGTGCCCAAGGTCAGCGTGGTTCGAAAGAGCCGGGTCCGCGTCGCCGCGAAACTCGTGGGCGAGCCGGTCAGCTCCGGTCCCACCCTGAGCTCTCGGGAGCCCCCCGCATCGACAGCGTCGAAGTCGAAGATGCTGATACGGGTCACGTCGCGTTCGCCTACAAAGACCTGAGCTCCATCTTGCGCGAGCGTCACCGGCCCAGCGAGGCGGAGCGTGTCGTCGACGGTTGCCGCGGGGCGTCGCTCACGCGGGGAGGGCTGCCCGAGCACCTCGCC
>JBCCAW010000563.1:0-3958 GCA_039814655.1 Myxococcota bacterium
AACTTCTACAACGTGGAGCGGCGGCATTCAGCCATCGGATACGTGTCACCGGCGCGCTTCGAGCGCGACTACTACGCCGCGGCCAACGCCGCCTGACCAACGACCCCCTGTCTACTGAACCGGGTCAACTCCACGCTGCCCGTGATACTCACTATGGTGGTTGTCATGCAGCCACGAGCGACGATCGACGCCAACGCCACACCGCCAGGAGTCCCGCGAGCCATGCAGTTGGTACGCCTGCGGCCGCGCACCCGCCACCGCCTTCGTCCGTGACCCCCGCATCCGCCGGCGGCATCGCGTTCATGTCGCGAGAACTGCCGAGATCCGGCGTGCCCAGATCACCTCGGGTACCCATATCGGTCGGGCCCATGTCCGGCACGCCCATGTCCTGAGGAAGAGGCGGCAGGCACTGCGCAGCGCGGCACATGAAACCATCGACGCAGTCACTTTGCCGAGCGCAGGCGATCCGGCAGACGGGCGCATCCGCCTCGCAGATGTATGGAGCGCAGGTCGTTAAAGGGGCCGGCAGGCACACCCCGAAGCCGTCGCAGCTGCCCTCGACGCTCGCCACGCCGGCCTCGCAGCTCGCCTCCCCGCACGGATTGCCGACCTCTGGGAAGCGGCAGTCCTGGCGCGCGAGGCCGCCACAAAAGCCGCCACATGTGGAGCCGTCCGAGGCACAGCTTCGTGACCCGCGTGGCTCCCCGCTGATGAGGATACAGCGACCCTCTGAGCCGGGCTCTGCGCAGGCTTCACATACGCGGTCGCAGCCGCTCCTGCAGCACACGCCGTCGACGCAGAACCCCGACTCGCAAGAGCGCCCGTCGCTGCACGTGTCCCCCTCGGTCAACTGCGCAGCACACACCCCGGCGTCACAGAAGAAGGTTGTGCAGTCGTCGTCGCCCACGCAGGCGTCACCGTCAGCCGCGCCCACCTCGAGCGAGAGGACAAGAATCGTGGGGCCGGGGGGTTCGAGCCGTAGATCGAGGCTTGAAGACACGAAGGCCCGGGCACCATCGGCGCTCAGGGTGGCGTACCAGCCAACCGACGTTCCGAGCCTCGGACGGCCCCGAACTGCTCCGGCTCGTGTCCACAGTCCGGCTGTGTCTCGCGCGTAGAGCCGGGCCTCGACCGGCGCCTCCAGCCTGGCGTCGGGCAGGACCCTGCCAACCAGCGCTCGCCTTCCGTCTCCCGAAAGCACCGCGGGTCCGCGATTAGCGCTGTTGTCGAAAGCCGCAGCTTCCGCCCATCCCAACGCCGCGTCCCGCTCGAAGAACCGAACAACGGTCCACCCTTTGACGACGGCCCGGGTGCCGTCCTCCGATAGGTCCAGCTCCTCTCCGAAGAAATAGTCGCGATCCGAACGAAGGCCGGACCCCTCGAGCTCGAGGCGCGTCTCTTCGCTCCAGCCGCTCGACGTGGCGTCCCGTCGAAAGACGTACGCGGTACCCCGGTCGGAGAAAGGCCCCACCATGCGGCCACTGGCGCCGATGAGCAGGACGTCTCCGGTCGCCGAGAGGCTCACGTCGGAGCCGAAGCGTTCGTTGGCCATCCCGTCGCTCGGACGAAGGAGGGCCGTCCGCGTCCACTCATCCTCGCTTCGTTCGTATACGAAGACGACACCCACGCCGAATAGCGCCCCTTCATCGGTGCCCTCGGCCGCCACCACCAGCGTGCTCCCGTCCGCCGACAATGAGAGCTCCCCGCCGTAGAACCGTGCGCGCGGGTCCGCGAGATCCGACCGTACGATGGCCTCCCGCGTCCAGCGACCTCCGCTGCGGCGATAGATGTGAACCTCGTCATCGGTATCCAGGTCGCCGTCATAGAAGCTAATGGCGATCACCGTGCCCTCTCCGGAGATGGCGAGGGACTTGGAGAGCATCACGCCCCGCGAGGGCTCGTCGAACGTGGCTTCCACCGACCAGGCTCCGGAGGCCTCGCGGACATAGACTTGCGCCGCCACGCTGGAGCTACCGTCGGCGGGTGTCTCAAGGCCGACGAGTAGCCGCGTGCCATCGGCCGAAGCACTGAGCTCCGCGGGGTCGAAGTCGTCGAAGCCGGACGTCCCGGAGAGCCGCTCCGAGGGACCCCAGACGTCTTCAGACCGTTCGAAGATGTGTACGGCGCCCGAACCGCGGTCGACGCCGTCCTCTCCGGGCGCGCCCACGAACACGTAGGCGCCGGCGTCGTCCATGGCCACGGAGGTACCGAAGGACGCGTGCGCGGGAGTCATCGTAGGCTCGAGAGTCGACTGGAGATTCCAGAGACCGCTCCCGCTGCGGACGTAGAGAAAGGCCGCGCCGCCGATCGAGCTTGACGCGCCGGACACACCACTGCCCGAGACGAGCGCGCGCGTCCCGTTCGCATCGACGACGAAACTCTCGGAGTAGGAGCTGGGCTCCACGAGCGGGATCTCGAGAGTATCCTCGAAGGACCACGCGCCAGCGGCATCGCGGGACCATACGTGGACTTTTGGTACGCGGAGTCCTTCGCCCGAGAAGCGAACCAGCGCGCGGCTCCCGTCGGCGGAAAGCGCAGCGCCTCCGTAGCTTCCCCCGCTCCCCGGCGTGAGTGTGGTGCCGAGCTCCCACGCGCCAGAGTCGGCGTCGCGCTCGAACACGCGGACGACCAACACGTCGGTCTCGGCCTCCTGGTCGGACAGCAAAGCCCGACCTCCCGCTTCGTCGATGGCCATCGCCAAACCGAAGTGTCCCGTGCCGAGACCGCGAGGCGAGACCAGCTGCTGCGTCTCGGTCCATTCGTCGCCGCTCCGCTCCGCTACCAGCACCGCGCCGCGGGAGCCGACGAGCATCCGCGCGCCGTCTCCTGACAACGCCAAGCTCCGGCCGACACGGGCCCCGCCGCGCGGTCGTCGAGCAACCCGGCGTGCCTCCTCGACCCAACGGTCGTCTGCTTCGCGGCGGAAGACGAAGTAGACGCCCGAATCCCTGCCACTCGCTCCATCCTCCAGGGGTGCTCCGACCGCAAGGCGGGTGCCCGTCGCATCGAAGGCCAAGGCCGACCCAAACTCGTGCCCGTCCTCGGGCAGGTGCGGAAGAAGGAGGGCCTGCCTCTGCCACTCACCCGCCTCGCGACGGAATACAAAGACGGCGCCGTGCCCACCATCGAAGGCCTCCCCGCGGACCGCAGTTCGGCCCGGACTCGGTGCTCCCACGGCGGCCCAGCGGCCGTCTCGAGAAACTGCCACGGCCGCACCGACGTCGCCCGAGAACGTATCGCCGGGGTCTGGGATCTGCGTCTCGAGGACGGCTTTGAGCGGCCCCTGAGCCGCTGACCTGTTCGCTATGAGGCAACCGAGAGCCACGAAGGCCCATCCAACACGAAGCATGGGGGACTCCTATCACGGTGGTTCGCCCGAAGCGCAACGGCGCACCGCCACCTCACGCACGTGCACGTTCTTCGTGCGAGCCCTACCGAGACTCGGCCGGCACGCGAGGGGCGCCCGGGGGGACGACCAAGATTCCGAAGACGACGCCGGGGCGGCGGCGACCTCCGTTGTTCCCGACGCGCATCTTCCGCCACCACGCCCCCCGTTCCTTCGCGCTCGTCGACGACCGCGAGGTCGCCACGGCGCGGACCCTGCCGTGCCACGTGGCCAACCACGCCTTCGCACGGCGCGGCGAAGACCCGGCGCATACCGTGGCAAGGCCCGCGAAGACAGGAGGTAGAGCTGCCGAGCTTCCCGCGCGACGCGTCCGGCGATAGTCAGCATGAACCCGCCCGACTTTACGTAACGTACGTCATACGAAATACGGGCCGGCCTGCTGGAGGGCGCGGGAGCGCATGAAGGCAGTTCGGGGCGGCCTCACGGAGTGGAACGTACCATCTCTCGGGCCGCTGGACGCACCCGTGCCGTCCTCTGGCGCTCGCCAGGCCCGGTCAGGCGCCCCAGTCGACCGCCAGCTCGAGCTGGGGCGCGGGGGTCAGCTCCGGCGGG
>JBCCAW010000083.1:0-14731 GCA_039814655.1 Myxococcota bacterium
CTGCATGCTCAGCTACCTGCCGCTCTCACACATCGCAGAGCAGATGTTCTCCGTGCACGGACCGCTCACGGCGGGGGCGTCCATCTACTTCGCCCGGAGCCTCGAGACCGTGCCCGAGGACCTCAAGGAGGTGCAGCCGACGGTCTTCTTCGGCGTGCCGCGCATCTGGGAGAAGTTCCAGGCCGGCATCGCATCGAAGCTCGAGGATACGACGGGACCCAAGGCCCAGCTCATGGCCTGGGCCCGGCGCGTGGGCCGCGAGGCCATGGCCGCACGGCAGGCCGGGCGCGCGCTTGGACCGGCGCAGGCGCTCCAGTACCGGCTCGCGGACCGGCTCATCTTCTCGAAGCTGAAGCCCGCCATCGGCCTCGGTCGCGCCAAGGTATGCGTGACCGGCGCAGCGCCCATCAGCGCCGAGGTGCTCGAGTTCTTCGCGAGCCTCGACGTCCTCGTGCAGGAAGTCTACGGCCAGTCCGAAGGCTCGGGACCGACGAGCTTCAACCGGCGCGAGCGCTTCCGCTTCGGCACCGTGGGCCCCGCGGTCCCGGGCACGGAGGTACGTCTCGCCGACGACGGCGAGATCCTCATGCGCGGGCCCAACGTCTTCCTCGGCTACTTCAAGGACGAGGCGGCGACGAAGGCGACGCTCGACGCGGAGGGCTTCCTCCACAGCGGCGACCTAGGGGCCTTCGAGGGCCCCTTCCTGAAGATCGTGGGCCGCAAGAAGGAGATCATCGTCACGGCCGGGGGCAAGAACGTCGCGCCGAAGAACCTCGAAGCGGCCTTCAAGGACTCGCCGCTCGTGGGCGAGTGCGTGGTCATCGGCGACCGGCGGAAGTTCCTCTCGGCGCTGGTCGCCCTCGACGCGGACGGCGCGGCCCGCTTCGCCGAGTCCAGGGGAGAAGACGTCGCCGCGCTCCACGAAAGCGCGGCGCTTCGGGCGGCGCTCCAGGAGCACCTCGACGCCATCAACGCGAAGTTCGCGCGCGTCGAGCAGATCAAGAAGTTCACGGTGCTGCCGCGACCCCTCGACGTGGAGCACGGCGAGCTCACGCCGACGCTCAAGGTGAAGCGGCGCCGCGTCGCGGAGAACTGGGCCGAGGCCATCGAGGCCATGTACGCCTGAGGCGTTTACTCGGCCGCGTGGAACTCGTGCCAGTCGTTGCAGGCCACGGTCTCGCGCTGGAACTCCCCGTCCGGGAAGTTGACCTCGACGCTGACCGTGCAGGGCGTGCCGTCCACGGGACCGAGGCCCACGTCGATCCACGGCTCGTGGCTGGCGTTGAAGGCGCCGCTCGCCCGGACCTCGTGGAGCCAGAAGTCGTCGCCCCGTCGCACGATGACCCGGGCCCCGAGCGCGTCCGCCCCGCGCTCGTCGAACACGCGCACGCGCACCCAGTGCGTACGCCGCGGAAGGTCATTCCGGTAGAGCAGCGGCGCGTCGTCGTAGCGCACCACGAGCACGTCGCTGTCCCCGTCGCGGTCGTAATCGAGGAGCACGAGCGCGCGGCCCTCGTGCCACTCGCCGAAGCCGACCTCCGCGCCCCGCTCGGTGAAGTGCGCGGTCCCGTCGTTCTCGTAATAGAGCTCGCGCCCGTCCGGCCGCGCGTTGTAGCCCGACGTCGAGACGACGTCCGGGTCCCCGTCGTGGTCCAGGTCCACGAAGGCGACGCCCCAGCCCCAGTGGCCCCAGTGGAGCCCGCGGTCGAAGGCCTCTTCCGTGAAGCGCCGGTCGCCTTGGTTCAGGTAGAGGCGGTTTCCCCGGTCATCGAAGGCCTTGTCCTCCTCTTCCTGCCAGGCGATGGAGGTGACGTAGAGGTCGAGGTCCCCGTCGAGGTCGATGTCGCCCACGGCGACGCCCATCGCGTTGGTGGCCTGGTTGACCTCGGCGAGCTCCGTGCCGTCGAAGAAGGTGCCGTCGCCTTCGTTCCAGAAGAGCTTGCTCGCGCCGAAATCCGCGGCGACGTAGAGGTCCTGAAGGCCGTCGTCGTCGAGGTCCGTGAAGACCGGCGTGAGGGCGAAGGTGCCGACCTGGCCGTGCGTGGTGGGCCACCCGTCGGCGCCGACGCCGGCCTCGTCCGTGACGTTGACGAAGCGGGGCCGCGCGGCGTCGAGCTCGTTCCGGAGCAGCATGGTCTCCGAGGGCGGCGTCCCCGTGCCGAAGTAGTCGAAGAGCCACTCGACGGAGTACAGGTCCGCCCAGCCGTCGCCGTCCACGTCGCCGAAGCCGACGCTCTGCCCTTGGTAGTAGCGGCGGAGCGGGGGCGTCGCGTCGTAGAAGAGCCCGCGCTCGACGAAGCGCCCGCCGACGTTCTCGTAGTAGTAGTGGCGCGTGCTGCCGTAGGAGTTGACGTAGATGTCGAGGTCGCCGTCGCGGTCGAGGTCGTGCATCGCCACGCCGCTCGTGCTGTTGAAGAGCGTGATGCCCCAGGCCTCGCTCACATCCTCGAAGGTGCCGTCGCGTCGGTTGAGATAGAGCCGATCCTGCCCACCCATCACCGTGAAGTAGACGTCCGGCCAGCCGTCGCCGTCGACGTCGCCGGCGGCCGCGCCACCGGTCTGCCAGCCCTCGCCGCAGAGGCCCCGCGGGTCCGTGCAGGTCCCGGGAATGTTCGGGTCCTGGTCGTGGTCGAAGCCGGCCACGGCGGACACGTCGACGAAGCGCGGGTCGCGGAGCGGCGGAAGCTCCATATCCGGCGGCCCGAGATCCTCGGGACCGAGATCCTCCGGGCCCAGATCCTCCGGGCCCAGGTCCAGAGGCCCGAGGTCCGGCGGGCCCGCATCGTCGGGTCCGAGCTCCGGCGGCGGTCCGAGGTCCGGAGCGCCCGCGTCGGCCATCGACGCGTCCACGGCGGCGTCGGGATTCGGCGGACCGGACGCCGTGCACGCCCACGACGACGCCGAGAGCACGAGAGCCATCCAAAGAAAAGCGCGCCGAGCCGCAGGGGGCTCGCGAAAAAGCATGGTGAGAACATACACGATCTCTCTCGCCGTCGGGGCGGCACGGCGCAGCGAACGGCGATCTGGTGAATTGCGGCCCCGGGCGGTAGGCCTGAGGCCGTGGTCCTGCGCGCTGCCCTCACCTGCCTGGCGCTCAGCGTCGTCGGCACCCTGCTGGCGGACGCGGTGCTCCCTGGCGGCGTGGTCCGGGCCCAGGAGAGCGAGGAGGCGGCGCCGGGCGAGACGGAGGGCGCCACGCGGCTCCGGGAGCTCGGGGCGTCGGCGCCGCCCACGAGCCTGGGTCAGCGCGCGCTCTCCTGCCTGGGCCTCGGCGTGTTCGTGCTCCTCGGCCTGGCGCTCAGCCGGGACCGGCGGGCCGTCAGCCGGCGCCTCGTGGCCTGGGGCCTGGGCCTGCAGCTGCTCTTCGGACTCGTCGTGCTCAAGACCGCTTTCGGCCGCGTGGTCTTCGACGGGCTGAACGACGCCGTCACCCGGCTCCTGGGGTACACGGACGAGGGCAGCCGCTTCGTCTTTGGCCCGCTCATGGACGAGTTCAGCTTCGCGCTGAACGTGCTGCCGACGATCCTCTTCTTCTCGGCTTTGATGACGGTGCTCTACCACCTCGGCCTCATGCAGCGCGTCGTGCGGGGGCTCGCGCGCGTGCTCGAGCGGACCATGGGCACGAGCGGGTCCGAGACGCTCAGCGCCGCGGCCAACGTGTTCGTGGGACAGACCGAAGCGCCGCTCGTGGTCAAGCCCTACCTCGCGACCATGACGCGCTCGGAGCTCCACGCGGTCATGGTCGGGGGCTTCGCGACGGTGGCCGGGGGCGTGCTCGCGGCCTACGTGGGCATGCTCCAGGAGCGCTTCCCGGACATCGCCGGGCACCTGCTCGCGGCGAGCGTGATGAGCGCGCCCGCGGCGCTGGTGATGGCCAAGCTCATGCTCCCGGAGACGGAGGCTTCGCCGACGGCCGGCGGCGCGACGCTCGAGGTGAAGAGCCCCTACGCGAACGTGATCGACGCCGCGGCCCAGGGCGCCGGCGAGGGGCTCAAGCTCGCCGCGAACGTGGCCGCGATGCTGCTGGCCTTCCTCGCGCTCCTCGCGCTCCTGAACGCCCTGCTCGCCGCGCCCGTGAGCGCGTGGAACGCCCTCGCCGGCGCCGCCCTCGAGCCGGTGACGCTGCAGGACCTGCTGGGCTGGCTGTTTTGGCCCGTGGCCTTCGTGATGGGCGTGGCCGCCGAGGATTGCGCCACCGTCGGCATGCTCCTCGGGGAGAAGATCGTGCTCACGGAGTTCGTGGCCTACGCGCACCTGGCCGAGCTGCTGGAGAGCGGCGCGCCGCTTCAGCCGCGCAGCCTCGTCATCGCGACCTACGCGCTCTGCGGCTTCGCGAACTTCGGCAGCATCGCGATTCAGATCGGCGGCATCGGCGCGCTCGTCCCGGAGCGGCGGAGCGAGCTGGCCGAGCTCGGTCTCCGGGCCATGGTCGGCGGCACGCTGGCGGCGTGCATGACGGCGACGGTGGCGGGCCTCTTGCTCTGACGCGCGGAAAGACCCGCGCGGAAAGGCCCGCGCCGCGTCAGATCACGTCGTCGTCGCAGCCGACCTGCATCTCCACGGCCACATCGTCCCGGGCCGCGGGAACGCAGCTCGCGGGGCAGAGCTCCACGAAGCCCGGCCGCTCGCCGGGCTCCACGCTCGGGTCGAAGAAGTAGCCGCCAGCAAAGGGATCGCAGGCCGCCGCGTCCGAGACCGGGACGAGCACCTCGGGCTCGGCGCCGGGCGCGAGGAGGCGCACCGTGAGGTCGCCCGGGTCCGGGAGCACGCCCGGGTCCGGGATGGCGTAGACGCAGGTCTGCACGGCGCCGCGGAGCTCGTCGAGAATCTCCCGGAGCCGCTCGGTGACGGGCTCGTCCGTCGAGATGATGACGGCCTCGTCCGTGCCGCCGGCGCGGGCAATCTCCGAGAGGTTGGCCTCGGCCAGCGCCCGCCGGTCTTCCTGGAAGACGCCGATGACGTAGCTGTCGATGCCCGTGAGCACGCCGTCCGAGGCAATCTCCGCGACGCGCGGAATGCCCTCGCCGTCGCTGCCGTCGGTGTCGAGGGGGCTGATGGCGTCGTCGCAGGCCGTGGGAAAGCCGTCCGTTGCCAGAAGGACCACGACCTTGTTGCCCGGGTTGGCCTGGCGCCGGTCTTGCGCGCGGCGAATCACGCCGCTCAGTGCCGGCGCCGTGGGCGTGGCGCCGTCGGGCTCGATGGCCTCGAGCGCCGTGACCACGGAGTCCGCGTTGCCCGGCAGCTCCGCGAGGCGCACCACGGGGCGCCGGTAGTCGCCCGGCAGGCAGCGCACGCGGTTTTCACAGAAGCCGAAGTCGCGGCTGCAGAGCTCCCCCGGCGGACAGCCGCCGTCATCGAAGCAGAGCCCGTTGTCGCGCCCCGTGCAGCGCCGAAGATCGCGGCATACGGCGCCGGGCACGAGGCAGTCCTGGTCTTCGAGGCAGAGGTTGTTCTCACCCATGGAGCACAGGTCCAGGCGCCGGCACACGCCCTCGTCACCGCACTGGGAGTCGAGCACGCACTCCTCGGGCACGTCTTCGTCGACCTGGGGAAAGAGGAAGAGCCCCACGCCCACATCCTCCGAGGCCTCGTCGCGCACGAAGCCCTCGATGGCCGCCGACACGGCCTCGGCCTTGGTAGGCGAGCCCGCAACGGGCTGCAGCGGGTCGTCCATGGACCCGGAGGTGTCCACGAGCAGCATCAGGTCGAGGGACGCCAGCTCCGCGACTTCCCGGAAGGGAACGCAGGCCGGGAGGTCCTCCAAGGTGTCCTCCGGAAGGTCCGTGGCCGCATCCGCGTCGGGACCGAGGTCCGGAACGAGCAGCCCGGTCTTGGCGCCACAGCCATAAGCGAGCGCGGCGAATGCCGAGACGAGGAGAAGCGTGAACCCCCGGACCATGGATTTTTCTAACAGTTCTCTCGCGCGTACGCTCGCGCCAGCCGTAGAGGCCCCGGGGGCGCTGCGCTCAGGGCGCCTCGAGGGTCATGCAGTCCGTGTCGACGCGGTCGCGCTCCGCATCGCACACGGGCGCTTCGCCCTCGCAATCGGTCACGGTCTGGCAGCGGAAGGCTGCCGTGAGCGCCTCCCGGCACGCCGCCGACTCGCGAAGAATGTCGAGGCTCTGGTCGAGGGGACCGCAGATCATTTCCGACGTGTCCGGCTGCGAAAAGCACACGGCGGCGGCCTGGTAAAACGCCACGCAGGCCTCCTCGAGGTCGCTCTCGACCCCGCTGTCCACGGCGAGATCCGGCACGGTGCCGGTGCCCGTGCTGCCGGAATCGTCGCCACAGGCGACTACGAGCAAGAGACCGAAGGCGAAGGAGCAGAGCGACAGGGCGCGCAAGGAGGTCATCCCCGAACGAGACTCCAAGGTGGGCGCGCGGTCAACAAAAGGCCGGACCGTGGGTCCGCACGGGCCGCTACGAGCGGGCTGGGGCCGGCGACGCCCAGCTGGACTCGGCGCGCTCTCGTAGGTCGCCTGCGACCCAGCCGAAGCCCCGGCGCAGTCGCGCGCCCATGCACGCCTCGACCACGCCGGCGAGCGGCCCTTCGATGCGGTCCTCGGTCACGTAGCGGCTCTCGCTCGGGCCAAGGGCCTCGATGCTCTGGCGACGCTCCGCACGAAGCAGCTTTCCCTCGAAGCCCCAAGCGAGGAGGCGGCCGGGCTCGACGCACGTGATGCGTTCCCGCTGGGGTTGCGCGAAGCCGTAGAGGCGGACGCGAAGATGAACCATGGTGCCGACCTCCAGCGGGCCCGCGGGACGCACGCCGGGCGTGAAGCGGTTCCACTCCGCGTAGGCCTCGAAGTCGGTCAGCATGGCCCAGACGTGGGAGGCGGGAGCGCGAATGGTGGCCTCGGCGCGGTAGAGCACGGCCCGAGCCTGCCACGCCTTGCGCGCCGGGGGACGCGACGCATGTTCCGGCGCCGCCAGGGCCCTCCCGGAAGGACCGCGCCATGGAACCCGAGCTCGTCCTCACCTCCCTCGACCGCGCCGGCGTGCTCGTCTTCGCCCTCAGCGGCGGCGTGGCCGCCGTACGGCAGCGCATGGACGCCTTCGGCGTGGTGGCGCTCGGCTTCTTGCCCGCGGTGGGCGGCGGCACGCTCCGGGACGTGCTCCTCGGCGCGCCGGTGTTCTGGCTGAGCGACACCGTCTCGCTCTGGCTGGCCCTCGCCGGCGGCCTGCTCGCGTGGTTCCTGCACCCGCTCTGGGAGCGCTTTCGCGCCAAGGCGTGGGCCGATGCGTTAGGGCTCTCGGTCTTTGCCGCTCTCGGCGCCGACAAGGCCCTCACCCTCGGTCACGACGGCCTCGTGGTGGTGATCATGGGCACGCTGACGGCCACGGCCGGAGGCCTGCTCCGCGACGTCGTGGCCAACGTCACGCCGCTGCTCCTGCGCCAGGACGTCTACGCCACGGCGGCGCTGGCCGGTGCCGCGGCGCTCTACCTGAGCGACGCGCTTGGCGCGCCCCGGGATGCAGGCCTCGTCGCCGCGGCGAGCGTCACCTTCGCCATTCGCGCCGGCGGCATCCGCGGCGGCTGGAACATGCCCCGGCCGGCCTGAGCGGCCTCAGCGGCCGAGGGCGAAGAAGTCGCGCACCCGGGCCACGGCGGCTTCTCCGACGGCCTGCCCCGTGACGCGCCCGTCGAAGTCGTCCGGGGCCACGTGAATCCCTCCATAGAGCCGCGACTGGCCGGCCTGATCGGAAGCGTCGAAGTAGGTCGACCACTGGAGCCGCACGTCCACGCTCGGCCCGACCTCGAAGCCGAGGTAGCCGTTCTGCGGGAAGAGTCGCTCCCCGAGCCCACCGGGGAAGTTCGGGCTCCCGGTGAGCTCCGCGAGCACCACCGCCGCGGCGCGGCTGAAGGCGCTGTGCCCCGAGGTGTAGCCGGGGAAGGAGGGCGTCACGAAGGTCTCGCGCTGGTAGGGGATCCAGAGCACGCCGCGAATCCAGGCCACGCCGCCCACCTCCGTGGCCGGGTCCACGGGCGTGCCGCGCCAGCTCACCACGGCGATCTCCCCGACGAAGTGCCGGAGATGGAAGTGCCGCTCGCCGGGCGCGCTCGACGCCTCGGTGATCACCTCGATGAGCCCGGGCACGAGCGGTAGCCCTTCGGGGTCGAAGCTCGGCCCGCCCGGGTCCGTGGACTGGCCGCGCTCGGCCATGTAGCGGATCAGCGTGATGGGCCGGGACGAGGTGAACTCGCGCTTGAGCTCCCAGGCCACGATGGCCGCGTCGTGCACCGCGCCGTTGAGCGCGAGGTAGAGGCGCACGTCCCACGCGAGGGGATCGAGGACGTCGCCCTCGCCGAAGAGCCGGCGCTCGAAGCGCGCGTCGTCGGCCACCTCGTTGGCGATGACGTTCCAGTGCCCGGGCGGCGTCTCGCTCTCCGGTCCGTCGGCCCAGTACTCGGCGAGAATGCGGAAGAAGTCGCCGGCGGGCACGCGCTGCTCCGCGTAGGGCGCCTCGGTGGCTGGGTTGAGCGCGTGACCCGCGCCCTCGTCCGTGCCGAGGGGGTTGTTGCCGTAGCCGCCGGGGCTGACATCGAGCGTGACCTCGGGGTCGACGGCGAGAAGGGCGGTCTTCTCGATGACCTCGACGGCGAAGGGCCGTAGATCCTCGAGGGTCTCGAGGGGCGGCTCGCCGACGTCGAAGTAGAGTTCCCCGGGGGCGGGCCGCTCGATGGCGAAGGGCGTCACTTCGCGCCAGTGGGGCCCGATGTACTCCTGGAGGCCGCTCTCGAGGAGGATGTCGTTCTGCGTGACGGCCTCGGCGAGGTCGAGCTCCTGCCAGCGGAAGGGGTTCGTGAGGCCGGTCGTGCCCGGCAGGTCGACGATCATGGGCGGGCTCACCGGGGCGTAGCCCGTCGAGTCCGCGTAGTCCGTGGCCTCGTTGGCGCCGTCGTCCGCGGCGGCGTCGATGACCGCCTGGCCGATGCGGTTGCCGAGGGCCCGCGCCCCGTCGCCGTCGAGGGTCTCGTCCTCCGGGTCGAAGCCGAGGCGCTCCATGAACGCGCGGAAACACGCCTGGGAGATGTCGGAGCCGGGCTGAAGGGCGCGCGAGGCGTCGTAGCGATGGCGCAGCACCCGGAAGGCCGCGTAGCTGATCGCCTCGGTGCGCGCCGCCTCGAGGTCGGCGGCCGTCGCGCGCTCGCCCGCGAAGAGCTGCGCGGCGTCCCCGTAGGCGGCCCAGGTGTCGTACATGGCCGCGGACACGTGGAAGAGGTTCCGCGCGTGCACCGTGGGGCGCGGGATGTCCCGGCGGATGGCGCCGAGAATCTGCTCGTTCCAGCGCCGGGCGATGGAGCCCGTGGGCGCAGGATCGATGGCCTCCTCCGGGCAGCTGGGCGTCGGCACCGGCGGGTCCGGGATGACCCCGACGTCGCCGACGGGCGGCACGCCGGGCCCGCGGCGCACGAGAATGCCGTCGTCGAGGTCCGTGGTGAGCACGCCACCGCCCACGGCCCAGAGGCCGCCCTCGGGGTCGATCCAGCCGGCATGAAAGGACTGCACGGCGCTGAGGTCGACGCCGGGATCGACGAAGTCCCACTGGCCATCGCCAAGGCGCTCGAGGAGCGTGCCACCGGCGCCGGTGGCGAGACCCCTGCCGCCGGGGCCGAGGAACACGCCCTGCACGAGCGGGGCACCGAAGGGGCTCCGGTCCTCCCAGGTGCCGTCGGACGTCCGCTCGAAGATCACGCCGTTGGTGCTGCCACCGACGGCCGCGAAGGTGCCGGCGGCGAGGCTGCCGCCCTCGCCGGCAACGGTGAAGAAGGTGCCCTCGTGCGTCGTGCTCTCGACGCGAAGCGCGCCACCGCCGGCTTCGCCGCGGAGCACGGTGCCGCCGGCGCCGACGATGATCGCGCTGCCGTCCTGGGCGCCCCAGACCTTGAACAGGCCCGGCAGCTCGCCGCCCTCCACCCGGGGCACGTCGAGGGGCAAGGGCACCTCCCGCCAGCCTTCGCCGCCGTCGTAGTGCCAGACGAAGCCGGCTCGGGCGCCGACGCCGCCCACGGCCCACACGTCCGTCGGGCTCGTGCCCCAGATCCCGAACACCGTGTCCACGGCGAGGCCCGGCACGGGCAAGCGCTCGAAGGCGCCTCCCTGGTAGCGCAGGATCTGGCCACCGGCGCCGCCGAAGAAGGCCGTGGTGCCTTCGTCGCCGTCGCCGGGAAAGGCGTGCACCCACCAGAGCGCACCGCGCGTCCCGGTCGTCAGCCGGCTCCACTCCGCGCCGTCCCAGTGGAGCACGAGAGGGCCCGCGCCCTGGTCGGCGCCCACGGCGTAGACGTCGTCGGCGGCGGTGCCGGAGACGGCGAGGAGCGCTTCGGGCCGCCCCTCGGTCAGGACCTCCCATCCGGGCTCGGCGTCGTCCCCGCAGGAGACGAGAACCAGGGACGGGATCGTGGCGAGAAGCAGGAAGCCAAAAAGACGATGGAGCATGTGCATCGGAGATTTCGAAGCGTGGGTGGCCGAAGGGCCAACGACCTGTCTCTCTGGGTTCCGAGGGCACCTCACGGCAAGGGGCGTGAGGCGCCGACGGTGAGACCGCCCTGGATCCCAGCTACGCCGCCGGGTCCTGTCGGTAGGTCTCACGCAGCAGGTCGTAGAGTTCCGGGTGCTCGGCTGCGAGGCGCTTCGGCTGCTCGAAGAAGACCTCGGTGGCCACGGCGAAGAACTCGGCCTCGTTGGTGAGCGCGTAGGGCCGGAGCACGCTCTTGCGCCGGCCCTTCAGGCGGCGCCGGAGCTGCCGGCTCTCTTCGGCCATCACGCGGGTCCAGGGTGCGATGCGGGCGAGCGGCATCAGCGCCGGCACGCCGTCCGCGGGGCCGCCGTCGAAATCGATCACGTGCGCCAGCTCGTGGTAGCCGACGTTCCGCCCGTCGTGGGCGCCGCGGAAGCCGGCCCGGAGCGCTTTGGCGCTGAAGAGGATCGGCCCCTGGGAGTGCACCATGCCGAGAATGGGCCCGCCGGCGTCCACCTCGTAGTCGTCGCCGAAGGCGTCGTCGTAGACGACGACGTCCCGGGTGGTGGGGTAGCGGTAGCCCGGCCGGCCGAAGGCCAAGGCCACGGCGGACGCCGCGACGAGCACGCGAAGGTCGTCCTCGAGGGGCGCGCCGCGGGGCCCGTTGACCCGTTGCTCGTTGAGAAAGACCGCGACCTCCGACTCGAAGCGTCGGCGCTCCGGCGCCGCCAGACTCTGGTAGTAGGCCACCCGCTCTTCGAGGATCGAGCGCCAGGCCGGGGGAAAGGGAGCCCGTGCGATGCGCCGGCGCCGACGCTCGCGCCGCGTGACGACCAGGGCCGCCCCGACCGCCACGAGCGCCCCGGCCGCCACGGCCGCGGCCATGGTGGCCCCGGCGACCGACGCGAAGACCCCCGCGGCGGCACCGACGGCGACGCAGAAGACCACGACGAGCGGCGGGAAGTGAGGAGCGCGAGCGGAAGCCACGGAGAGGCTCTCGCGCGGACGCGGCGGTGGGGCAAGGGGTTCGGCTCGAGGCGGAGGCGGAAACGGAATCGGAATCGGAATCGGAATCGGCCTCCGCCCACCGGGAAGGGCCCCGGCCCCGCCCGGCGTTTGATGCATGGGGGCGCTCCCCGTACGGTGCCCCCCGCGTCATGGCTCCCCCGACCCGCAAGGCGCCGCGCGCCGATACCACGCGTCGCGCGCGGCCCCGGCGGACGCCGAAGCGGCCCAAGCGGCGCTGGGGGCGTCGGCTCCTGAAGCTGATGCTCACGCTGGCCTTGCTCGGGGCGGTGGCGCTGGCTGGGGTCTTCGCCTGGTACGGCCGGGATCTTCCCGAGGTGGCGTCGCTCCGCGACTACGCCCCGCCCCAAACGACGCGCGTGCTCGACCGGCACGGCGCGCTCCTCGGCGAGGTCTTCGACGAGCGGCGGACCGTGGTGTCCATGGAGGCCATTCCCCGGAACCTCGTCGTGTCCGTGCTCGCGGCCGAGGACGCGGACTTCTATCGCCACGAAGGCCTCGACTACCCGGGCATTATGCGCGCCCTTGCCTACGACGTGCTCGAAGGCCGCGCGGCCCAGGGCGCCTCCACCATCACTCAGCAGGTGGTGAAGCTGCTGCTCCTGAGCCCGGAACGCACGCTCGCGCGCAAGATCCGCGAGCTCATCCTGGCGCGGCGCCTCGAGCAGGAGCTCTCGAAGGACGAGATCCTCCATCTCTATCTGAACCACATCAACTTCGGTCACGGGCGCTACGGCGCCCAGGAGGCCGCCCGCTACTACTTCGGGAAGGACGCCCGGGACCTCAGCCTCGCCGAAGCCACGCTCATCGCGGGCGTGCCCCAGGCCCCGGCGCGGCTCTCGCCCCGGACGCACCCGGAGGCCGCACGCCGGCGCCAGGCCTTCGTCATTCGCCAGCTCCTCGCGAAGCGCGAGGCCTACTGGCCCGACCTCAGCGCCGAGGACATCGCGGCGGCCGGGGACGCGGAGGTGGTGCTCACGGACCCGCCGGCGCCGGAGGCCCGGGCCCCGGAGCTCCTCGCCAGCGTTCGCCGCTGGCTACGCGACGCCGTGGGCGACGACGCCTACGCCCGCGGCGGTTACACCGTGCACACGACCCTCGATGCGGACCTCCAGAGCGCGGCACGGTCCGCGCTGCGGGAGGGCCTCGAGCGCGTGGACCGGCGCCAGCGGCGCCGCGGCCCGCTGCGTGTACCGCGCCGTGCGCCGGCGCTCGAGGAGCCCAGCCCGGTCCGCGTCGGCCACAGCTATCGGGCCCAGGTGGTCGGCACCGACGACGACGAGCGGCTCCTGCGCTTCACCCTCGGCGGCGAGCTGGAGGTGCTCGTCGACCTGGACGGCGAGCATCGCTACGACCCGGAGGACCTCGCGGCGAGCGTCTTCGGACCCGTGGGAAGCGTCGCGAAGGTCATCGTCGACACGCTCCCGGATGCCGAAGGCGACCCGGCGCGCGGCCACCTCGACCTCGGGCCCCAGGGCGCGGTCGTGCTCATCGAGCCGCGGACCCGCGAGGTACTGGCGCTGGTCGGGAGCTACGGCGGCACACCGGGCTTCGACCGGGCGCGGCAGGCGCTGCGGCAACCGGGGAGCACCTTCAAGCCCTTCGTCTACGCCCTCGGCCTGAAGCGCCGGGAGCTCACGGCGGCGAGCGTGATGATCGACGCGCCCGCGGTCTACGACGAGTGGCGGCCGCAGAACTACGAGCCCTGGGCCCACGAAGGGTCCATTCCCCTTCGCCGTGCCCTCGCGCGCTCGGTCAACGTGGTGGCAATTCGGGCCATCGAGCAGCTCGGCCCCGCCGCCGTGGTGGACTTCGCCGGTCAGCTCGGAATTCCCGGGCCCCTCGACGCATCGCTGGCCCTGGCCCTCGGCGCCTCCGAGGTGTCTCCGCTCCACATGGCCAACGCCTACGCCACCTTCGCCGCCGGCGGTCGCTGGGCGCCGCCTCGCTACGTCACGCGGGTGACCGCACCGGACGGAAGCGCCGTGCGCTGGCGCGAGCCCGAGCCGGCCCGGGACGTACTGACACCGGACGAGGCCTTTCTCGTCACGGACCTGCTCACGAGCGTCGTCACGGACGGCACGGCGCAACGCGCCCGGCGCCTCGGCCGGCCCGTCGCCGGCAAGACGGGTACGAGCAACGCCGCGCGTGATGCGTGGTTCGTCGGCTTCACGCCCGAAGTCGCGGCGGCCGTGTGGGTGGGCTTCGACGACCGGCGCAGCCTGGGCCGCCGCGAGTCCGGGGGACGAACGGCGCTGCCCATTTGGATCGACGCCGTGGGGGCCGCCACCGAGGGCCGGCCCGTCGTCCCCTTCGCCGAGCCCTCGGGCCTCGTGCGCGTCCGCATCGATGCCGCCAGTGGCCTCCTCGCCTACGAGGGCCAGGAAGACGCCGTCGACGAGATCTTCCTTGCCGGCACCGAGCCCACGGAGAGCGCTCGCCCACCGGACGTGGCCGACGCCGCGACCTTCCTCATCGAGCAGCTCGGGGAAGCGGCGCCGCCTCGGCCCGTGACGCCGGAGCCGGCGCCTTGAGCTTTCGCGCGCGCCTCACCCTGTTCTTCCTGCTCGCGGCCCTCGGCCCCCTGGCCGCCTTTGGTGCCCTCGTACGGACGACGCTCGTGCGCCAGCTCGAGGCGGACCACGCGCGGCTCCTCGAGTCTTGGGTGACCGCTGCGACCTGGCGCCTCGAAGAGCGCCGCGTGCGCGACCGGGCTGCCGCCCAGGCGCACTGCGACCACGACGCCTTCCTCCAGCGCACGCTGGGCCAGCTGTCCCAGGGGAGCTTCGGGGACGCGGAGGAGCGGCGGCTGGCCGGGGAGCTCCCGGCGCTGATGCGAAGCCGCGGCTTCGACACACTTCACGTGATCGACGCCAGCGAGGGCGCGCGGCACGGACGCATCCTCGGCACGGGTCACTACCCGGACCTCGTCGGCGGCGCGGACCCGGGGCTGCTCGATGCGCTGGTGCGCGCGGGCGAGGCACCCTTCGTGGCCCGGCTCCGCTTGCGTGGCGCCCGAGACGCGCGCGTGCTCGTCACCGGCTGCGTGCTTTCGCGTGCGCAGCCGCCCGCGTCCGTGGCCGTGCTCGTGGGACGGCGCCTCGGAGACGCCTTCGCCGAAGAGCTCTGCGGCGACGGCGATCCCGAGCACGTCGCGCGCGGCCGCCCCGGGGCCGAGCTGCCCGCGCCCCTCCACGGGAGCCCCGCGCCGCGGGAGGGGGGGGCCAGCGCGGGCGCCCCC
>JBCCAW010000616.1:0-3493 GCA_039814655.1 Myxococcota bacterium
CGCGGCCGCGGCGGTCGCGAAGGCGGAGGAAGAAGCCGAAGCCGCCCTCCTCGGGAGCGCAGACCTTCACGAGCAAGCGATTCGTCCCGGCGTGCGCCAGGGCCATGACCGCGCTCCGGTCCGGATCGGGCTGCCGGTAGGCGTCGTCCTCGAAGAGCACCTCGCCGTTCCAAAAGACGCGCACGGCACCGCCGGCTCCCAGGTGCAGCGCGAGGGGCGCGGCGCGCTCGCTCTCGATGGTCGTGGCGGCGTAGGCGCAGACGGCCTGGCGCGGCCGGAGCATGGCGCCGAGGTCGACGTAGCCGAGGGGCCCGAGGCGCTCGGCGGAACGCCAGCGGACCTCGCGCTCCTTGCCCGGGTAGCGGTCCTCGAGGGGCAGCGCGTCCGTCGCCGGTACCGCCTCCGGGCCAAAGGCGCGGGCAAAGCCGCGCTTTCCTTCGTCGTCGAAGGGGCCGGCGACCTGCCAGGCGGTGACGTAGCCGAGCTCGCGGACGCGCTCCCGGGCCCCGGCGAGGTCACCGTCGCGAAGGGCCTGCCGCGCGCGCAGCGAGGCGGCGTAGTCCCGGCGCGCGGCTGGCGCGGTGCGCGAGGCGCTGACCGCGTCGAGGGCCGCGCGCGTCGCGTCGGGGCTGGCGTCCTCCACGTTGGCCCAGAGCTCGAAGAGCGCGAGGTCGCCGCGCGTGCCTCGGTCCCGGGCGGCCTCTCGGGCCAGGGACGCCTGCAGCGCGTCGTAGGGGTTGGGTTGCTCCTGGGCCCGGGCGGTCCCGGCGGGAGCGAAGAGGCCTGCGAGGGCGCTCGTGAAGAGGAGGGAGAAAGCAGCGCGCAGCATCACCGGCCCTATGCCCAGACGCCCGAGGGCCGCTGGAGTTCCACAAAATCCGAGCCCCGCGTCGTTCGGGCGCGAACGCCCGTGTGCGTAGCACCGAAAGGGCCCGGCGCGCTTAGGGCTGGTGCGACCGCGGCCACAAAGTAGGGTACGCGCCGTGCTTCCGGCTCTCCTGAAGGCGATGCGCCCGCGCCAGTGGGTGAAGCAGGTCTTCGTCGTCGCGCCCCTCGTCTTTGCCAAGGGCCTCGGCGACCCGGTCATGGGGCTCCGGGCCGCGGCGGCCTTCGCCGCGTTCAGCGCGGCGGCGAGCGCCATCTACCTGCTGAACGACCTCTCGGACGTCGAGGCGGACCGCGAGCATCCCACCAAACGGCACCGGCCCATCGCGAGCGGCGCCCTGGGGCTGGGCGTGGCCAAGAGCGCCGGGGTCGGGCTGGCCTTGCTCGCCGTGGCCGCTGGCGCGGCGCTCGGATGGCGCGTGGCCGGGACCGTGGCCGCGTACTTGGCGCTGAACGTCGCCTACACCTTTCGGCTAAAGCGGATCCCCTACCTCGACGTGCTGAGCATCGCCGCGGGCTTCGAGCTGCGTGTGCTCACCGGCGCCTACGCCATCGGCGTGGAGCCCTCGAACTACCTGCTGGTGGTCACGCTCCTGGTCAGCGGGTTCTTGGGCTTCGGCAAGCGCATGCACGAGCTGAAGCTCGGCAGCAGCGCGCGGGCCGTCCTCCAGGCCTACGACGCCCGGACGCTCTCGGTGCTGCTCCACCTCTTGGCGCTCGCGACCACTTTCACCTACGTGGTGTACACGCTGGACCCGCAGACCCGGGAGACCTTTGGCACCGAGTACCTGCCGGTGACCATCGTGTTCGTGGAGTTCGGCGTCCTCCGCTTTCTGGGCTTCGTGCAGGACCCCGAGCTGGCCGAGAGCCCCACGGACTACATGCTTCGGGACCCTTTCTTCCTCGGCAACGGGCTCCTTTGGCTCGCGGCCTGCGTCACGGTCATCTACCTGACCTGAGGGATCCCCGTGCGGCGGACTTCGGGGTGGGGGCGCTAGCTTTCGTCGCGGAGCGTGAGGAGCGCGTCGCGATGGGTCGCTGTGCCCAGGGCCCGGGCGAAGAGCGCCGCCCCGGCCAGGCCCACGAGCGCGAGGCCCAGGGCGATGGCGAAGACCGGTCCGCGCGGCTCGGCCGTGGCGTCCGTGGCGAAGGCGGCGATCACCGCGGCGTGGTGCACGACGCTCCAGACGGCGGTCTGCCGTAGCTTCCCGAGCCCTCGGCGCTCGAGGAGCGCGACGCTGGACCCGGCGAGGAAGCCGCCCAGCAAGAAGCCCTCGGAGGCGACGGCGATCACCAAGAGGCCGGGAAACACGTGGCCGTCCGAGGCGACGGCGGTGCCGTAGAGCAAGCCCGCCGGAGCAAGCACGAGCGTGGTGAAGGGCCCCCACAGCAGGTGAAAGGCAGCGCTCACCCGGGCGCTCGGAGGCGCGCCGAGGGGGACCCGGGCGCGCAGCAGACCGTCACGGTACGGGGAGTCGCCGCTTCGCTCCGGCGCGAGCTCCCGCAGCCCCCAGCGCCCGGACCGCGCGCGGCCCCGCGTGAGGAGGACGAAGGCGACCGCCAAGGTGGCGAGCGAGGCGACGAAGAGGAGCGGGTGCATGGAAGAGCGGCGGGAGCCGGGCCCTCAGCCTCACCCTCGACCGCCGCCTCCGCAACCGCCGGGGGCGGGCCGGAGATTCCCGGGGCCCCTTTCCGATTCCGTTTCCGACTCCGACTCCGATTCCGATTCCGATTCCGATTCCGATTCCGATTCCGATTCCGATTCCGTGCCCGTGTCCGTGCCTGTCTCCGTGCCCGTGTCCGTGCCTGTCTCCGTGCCCGTGTCCGCGCCCGTCTCCGTACCCGTCTCCGTGCCTGTGTCGGTGTCCGTTCCTGCCGCGCAACGCACCGTCGCGGCGCCCCGCCGGGGGGGGGCGCCGCTCTGGCTCAGCGCCGCGTCCTTGGCCGGTTGACCCAGACCCACATGCAGGCGCTGACGCGGTCGCAGAGCCGCTGGACGCCCTGGACGTCGTCTTGCTGGACGTAGCCAGCGGCGACGGCGAGCGCGAGCGAGGCCTCGGTCTCCTTGGCGGACGCGGCGGCGCCTTGGTAGTGCGCGGGCCGGTTTCCGCCGCGCGAGTGCATGCCCTCGGCCATGCGCTGCGCGACGCTCATGGCGCTGCGCCGCGTTTGCCGCGCCAAGTCGGCGTCGACTTCACGTAGCCGGTCGACGACGGGCATGACCTCGCGCACGAGCTGAAGCGCCACGTCGTAAATGGACCCGCGCGGCGGCCGCGCGCGGTGCGGGTGCTGCTGGTTGCTGTTGCTCTTCATGTGAACCTCCTCCCCCGGACCTTCCGGGGGGCGAAGCCCCACCCGCTCCGCGCGCAGGGCGGGTCAAGGCCGAAGCCGCCCCAGGCGGGGGCCCGAAGGGCCAGCCTTGACGCGCCCGAGCACGGAGCGACGCTCCCCCACCCCCGGAGGAAGCCCCCTCCCTGCCCAATCGGTCCGGAGTGCCCACCGACTCCGTCTCCGCCTCCGCCTCCGTCTCCGCCTCCGTCTCCGCCTCCGTGTCCGTGTCCGTGTCCGTGTCCGTGTCCGTGTCCGTGTCCGTGTCCGTGTCCGTGTC
>JBCCAW010000310.1:0-7086 GCA_039814655.1 Myxococcota bacterium
CGGGCGGCGCTCGCCGTCACGGCCCCGGCCGCCGTCGCGGCCCCGGCCACCGTCGCGGCCTCGGCCTCGGCCCCGGTCGCCATCCCGGCCCCGGCCCCGATCGCCGTCGCGGCCCCGGCCTCGGCCGCCCTCACGGTCGCCGTCGCGTCCGCGGGAGCGACGCGCCTCGCGCTCGGCCGCTTCGCTGCCCTCGGCGGGCGGCTCGAGGAGCGGCTTCCGGCTCAGCTTGATGCGGCCCTCGCGGTCGATGTTGCTGACCACGACCTCGACCTCGTCGCCGAGCTTCATGAGGTCTTCGACGCGCTCGACGTACTCGTAGGCCATGTCCGTGATGTGGAGCAGGCCGTCCTTGTTCGGGGCGATCTCGATGAAGGCGCCGTAGTTCTCGACGCGCTTCACGACGCCCTTGTACTTGGCGCCGACCTCGGGCTCCGTGGTCAGGCTCTCGATGATGGCGATGGCCTTCTTCACGGCCTCGGAATCCGCGCTCGCGATGGCCACGGTGCCGTCGTCGCTCACGTCTACCTTGGCGCCGGTCTGGTCGACGATGGCCTTGATCATCTTGCCGCCGGGGCCGATGACGAGGCGAATCTGGTCCGGCTTGACCTTGATGGTCGTGATGCGCGGCGCCCACTTGTTGAGCTCCTCGCGGGGCCCGGCGAGCACGTCGTTCATCTTCTCGAGGATGTGCAGGCGGCCGTGCTTGGCCTGCTCCATGGCCTGCTGCATCACCTCGCGGGCGAGGCCGTCGATCTTGATGTCCATCTGGATGGCGGTGATGCCCTTGGCCGTACCGCACACCTTGAAGTCCATGTCGCCGAGGTGGTCCTCGTCGCCGAGGATGTCCGTGAGGATGGCGTAGTCGTCGCCCTCCTTGATGAGGCCCATGGCCACGCCGGCGCAGGGCGCCTTGAGCGGCACGCCCGCGTCCATCATCGCCAGGCTGCCGCCGCAGACCGACGCCATGGAGGACGAGCCGTTCGACTCGGTGATCTCGCTGACGATGCGGATCGTGTAGGGGAACTCGTCCTTCTCCGGGAGCAGATTCATGAGCGCGCGCTCGGCGAGCGTGCCGTGACCGACCTCGCGGCGACCGGGGCCGCGGAGGAACTTGGTCTCACCGACCGAGTAGGGCGGGAAGTGGTAGTGGAGCAGGAAGCGCTTCCAGTAGCTCTCCGTGAGGCCGTCGATCTTCTGCTCGTCGGCGCTCGTGCCGAGCGTGGTGGTCACGATGGCCTGCGTCTCGCCGCGCGTGAAGAGCGCCGAGCCGTGGGTCCGCGGGAGGAAGCCCGCCTCGATGGCGATGGGGCGAACGGTCTCGAAGTCGCGCCCGTCGACGCGGCGCTTCTCCTGGAGCACCTGGCCGCGCATGGTGTTGAAGCGAAGGTCCTCGTAGGCGGCGCCGATGTCGCCGTCCTTCTCCGGGAACTCCGCGGAGAGGGCCGCGACGGTCTCCTTCTTCACCTTCTTGAAGGCGGCGTAGCGCGGGTGCTTGTCGGCCACGTTGCAGGCGGCCTTCACGCCGTCGAGGGCGACGTCCTTCACGCGCGCGTCGATGGAGGCGGCGCGCGTGGCCGGCGTGAAGACCCACTTCTCCTTGCCGGCGGCTTCGCGCATCTGCTCGATGAGCTCGAGCGTGGGCTGGATGGCCTGGTGCCCGAAGTCGAGCACCTCGAGGAGATCTGCCTCTTCGATCTCGTGGCAGAGGCCCTCCACCATCATGATGGCGTCTTTCTTGGCCGCGATGACGATGTCGACGTCGGACGCCGCCGTCTGCTCGAAGGTCGGGTTGGCGATGAGCTCGCCCTCGACGCGCGCGACGCGCACGCCGGCGATGGGCCCGGCCCAGGGCACGGGGCAGAGGTGCATGGCGGCGGAGGCGCCGGTCATGGCGAGCACGTCCGTGGGGTTCACCGAGTCGGCGCTGAGCACCGTCGCGATGATCTGGATCTCCGCGCGATAGCCGTCGGGAAAGAGCGGCCGGCAGGGCCGGTCGATGAGGCGGCTCGTGAGGACCTCGTGGTCCCGGAGCCGGCCTTCGCGCTTGAAGAAGCCGCCGGGGATCTTGCCCGCGGCGTAGGTCTTCTCCTGGTAGTCCACGGTGAGCGGCAGGAAGTGCTGGAAGGGCTTGGCGTCCTTCGCGCCCGTGGCGGTGACGAGCACGACGCTGTCGCCGGACTCGACGAGCACGGAGCCGCCGGCCTGCTTGGCGATGCGGCCGGTCTCGAGGGTCAGGGTCTTGTCCCCGATCCGGACGCTTTCTCGGATGATCATGTAGTTGGCTTTCGCTGAGCCGCGCCCACACACCGCACCTCGCCGTCCGCCCTTGGCGGGGACGTAGAAAAAGGTGCAGCCGCGAGGACGGGCGTTGTGAGGTAGGAGCCCCGCGGCGAGCGGCGCGGCGGGGCAGCGTCCACCCGGTGGAGCCCGATCCTCGGTTCCAGGCTTCGAGCGCGGCGGGTCCGCTCGAAGACTCGAATCGAAGGTCGAACGCCCCCCCGGGACGTACACGTGGCGCTGGCATATCCCAAAACGGGGTGGGCGGCCATTGCCCGGCCCAGCACCGTGAGCAAAGCCACGATCTCGCGGTCCCGAGCCCGCGTCGCCGAGCGCGAGATTTTCCCTCAGGACGTCGTAGGCTTGCGAGGCATGACGTCGATGCCTTCCCCGTACCTCTCCGCGCGAGCGCTTCTGGCCTCGCTCCCGTTGGCCCTCGCGGCCAGCGGCTGCTCGCTCCTCGTGGACGCGGACAGCTTCGACGGCGAGAGCGATGTTCCGTCCGACGCAGGAACCGGGGATGGCGGGCCCGTCGATGCGAGCGATGGGGCCAGCCTCGACGCCGGGGATGTGGGCCCGGATCCCTGCGACCCCGGGGCCGTCGAAGTCGTGAATACCGCCCGGCTCGGGAGCCTCTTCTTCGTGATGCTAGAGGCGGCGGCGGTACCGGACGGCCGGCAGGTGAGCTTCCTGGAGCCAGCGCGATTCTCCCCGCACGGCGAAGAGGCCGCCTTCGAGGAAGGTCGAGCGCGGCTGCTCTACGACGCCTTCCGCCCGCTTGGGCAGCCCGCCGAGGAGGCCACGACGCTCCTCATTGGCGAAGACGAGTGCGGAGAGGCCGGCCAGGTCATCCTGGAGCTCCCCGTTGCGCCCACGGTCGCCCAGGTCTCGGACCCGGAAGGGGCGCTCGCGGACAACGACGCGCAGAGCGTCGACGTCGCCAACGATGGGTCCGTGGTCTTCGCGAGCCGCGCGTCCAACCTGCCTCAGGACGGCGCGCCGTCGACGCTCGCCGACATCTTCCTCCGCGAGGTCGGCGGGGGCCTGCGGCACTTGAGCCCGAGCACGGACCGGGACGCCGTTAACGAGCGCATCGACGACGAGGGCCGGCGCGTGGCCTTCAGCGTGCGCGGCACTGCCACGTCCCTCGCCGTCGTCCGGGTCGTCACCTCCGATGGAATGCGCGTACTCGAGGAATCGCATGGCTGCTCGAGCTGCGTGGCCGGGGCGCCCTTGGCGGCGGACCTCCGGGGAGAAGCGGAGCCGGACCTGCTGTGGCTCGAGCTGGATCCCGATACCGGGGCCCTGCCGCGGCGTCTCATTCGCCGCCGGTTCGGCGGCGTGGGGCTATGGCTCGAAGTGGACGAAGGCTTTCTCGACCAGCCGCGCATTCAGCCCGGCGGCGCCGTCTCCGTACGCCACACCACGAGCGGACTGCTTCGCCTGGGCCGCAGCACGCAGACGCCGCCACGGACGGAGCCGGAGGTCGTGGACCCCGAAGGCATCACCATGGCCGAGGCGGTCGTCCGCGAGACCCGGGCCCGGCTCGTCGCCCTGCCCGGGGGCACACGTGTCGAAGTACAGAATGGCGCGGAGGAGTACGTCGCCTTCGACTTCCTCGAGGAGAGCACGCTCCTCACGGCCGATGATGCGCTGACCGTGTGGGCCGGCGCCGGCAGCGCGACGGCGGACCTCGTCCCGCTGAGCGTCTTGGTGCGCTCGAGCGCCCTCGGCGAACCGCTCTTCGAGCGTTTGGGGACGCTGCCCGACGCGCGGCTGGTGAACCTCGAACGTGGCCAGCTCCGAAGTGTCGCGGTCTCGCCGGACGGACGTTGGTTGGCCTACGTCGACGCGGGCGCCGAGCCGGCCCGGGTGGTCCGGGTGCAGCTCCAGGACTGAGCCGAGAGGCGCAGCCCGGGAGCGCGCGGAGCTACTTACGGATGCCGAGGGAGTCGATGATCTTGCGGTATCGGTGCACGTCGTTCTTCTTGACGTAGTCGAGGAGCCGCCGACGCCGGCTGACGAGCTTGAGCAGCCCGCGGCGCGAGTGGTGGTCCTTCTTGTGCGTCTGGAAGTGCTCGGTGAGGTAGCCGATGCGCTCGGTCAGAAGAGCAATCTGCACCTCGGGCGACCCGGTGTCTCCCTCGTGCGTCTTGAACTTCGTGATGATCTCGTTCTTGCGGTCGTTGGTCAGCGCCATGATGCCCTCGCGTCGGCCCTAGCGCTGGGGCCGCGTGTGATGGTGGCTGTCCGCCGGCGGGGCGCCGACGGGCCGCGGAGTATGCGCGAAGGGCAGGCCCGCGCAAGCCCGGGGCCTCAGCGCCAGTGCGGGGGATAGGTCGCGGCGAAGAAGGGGCGCGCCTCCACGACCTTCATGCGCGCCTGGAAGCGCGCGGGGACGAGGGCCATTGCGCCCTGGCCCGGGCGGCGTTCGTCGATGCGCTTCAGGAAGGCGAGCACCGGGTAGGTCGCGAAGTCGGCGGCCGAGGCGGGACCCTCGAGGGTCTCCAGCAGGCCGAGCTCCCGGGTGATGGCTTCCTTGGCCTCGGCGACGACGGCCGCGTCCGGCGTCTGGTCCAGGTCGAAGATGGTCTGGCGCGCGAAGCGGCGAACGTGAGGAAAGAGCTCGCCGCTCGCTTCGACCACGATGCGGCGCGCGCGAAAGCGCTCGAAGGGCTCCGCCGGCCAGAGCGAGGGACCCTCGAAGGCCTCCTCGAGGTAGTCGAGAATGGCCGTGGACTCGTAGAGGGCCCGGCCCTCGTGCCGCAGCACCGGCACGCGGCCGCGCGGGTTGAGCGCGAGGTAGGCGTCGCTCTTCATGTCCTTGATGGAGAGGCGCGTCGCCTCGAAGGGGACGCCCTTGTGCTCGAGGGCCAACCACACGCGCCACACGAAGGGCGACCCGGAAAGAAACTTCAGCTCCACGCTCATCTCAGCCTCCATGGGGACGGACCCGACTAACCGAACAAACCGGCACGAAATTACTGCAGATTTCGCATGCGTTAGTTCGGTTTGTCGGGTCCGTCCCCGTTGAGACGCGCGGGGGCGTCGGGGGATACCTGCGCGTCGCGCTTTGGCGTCGCGCTCAGCCGGCGAAGGGGATGCGGGCGCGGAGGCGCTTCACGCGCTCACGGGCGAGCGGCACACTCGGGCGGTCCGGGTGCTGGAGCACGAGCTCGTAGGTCCCGGTGCCGCTCGGCTCGATGCTCGTGATGGCGCTGACGCGCACGAGGCAGCCCCGGTGCGAGCGAAAGAAGGTCTCCTCGGGCACGCGCCGCGTGACCTCCGCCAGCGTGAGGTCCAGGGCGAAGCGGTCGTCGCTGGTCACGGCCCACACCAGCTCGTCCTTCACCTCGAAGTAGATGACGTCGTCGATCTCGACGACCACGTAAGCGCCCTTGCGGCGCACGGCCAAGCGGTCGAGGTGCTCCCCCGCCGGAGCCGGCGCCATGGCCCCGCGGACACGCTCGAGCGTCGCCTCGAGGCGCGCGCGCCGCACGGGCTTGAGCAGATAATCGAGCACCTCGGCCTCATAAGCCCGGAGCGCACCGTCGTCGTGGGCGCTCACCACGACCACGGAAAGCGAGTCGAAGCGCGAGCGGAGCGCCTCGGCGAGCGCGATGCCGTCCGGTCCGGGCATCTTGAGGTCCACGAAGGCCACGTGCGGCCGCTCGTCGTCGACCACCCCGAGCGCCGCCTTGGCGTTCGGCGCCTCGCCCACGACGTCCACGTCGAGCTCACCGAGCATGAAGCTGAGCTCGTCCCGGGCGAGGGGCTCGTCGTCGACGACGACCGCGCGGATGCGTTCCTTCTTCATGAACGCCCAAACCCTACCAGGGCGCGCCGGCGCACGCGGCCTTCCCCCGACCCGCTCACGCGGCGCTCCGGGTCCCCGGCGAGGTGACCGGCGGAGCGACCTCGTCCCAGGGCAACGTCAGCCGCGCAAGCATGCCCGCCTCCGTGGGCTCGAGCACCAGCTCCGCGGCGCCGGCGAAGCGCCGCGCGAGGCGGGCCCGGAGCGTCTCCAGCGCGATGCCCGACCCGGCCTCCGGCGGCCCGAGGCGCTCGCCGCGCCCGGCGTCCTCGACCTCGACCACGAGCGCGTCGTCCTGGCGGTGCGCGCGCATGCACACGGAGCCGCCGCCCTCGCGCGCCGCGACGCCGTGCTTCACCGCATTCTCCACGATGGGCTGCAGCAGCAAGGCCGGAACGCGCGCTTCCCCGAGGAGCCCGAGGGGCTCCGTCTCCACGATCAGCCGGTCCTCGCCGAGGCGCGCCCGCTCGATGGCCAGGTAGGCCTCCGCGTGGCCCACCTCGTCGCGCAAGAGCGCGTCCTCGCCGTGATGCAAGAGGTACCGGTAAAGGTCCGCCAGGTCGCTCACGAGCGCCCGCGCTCGGGTGGGGTCCCGGCGAATGGTGGCCCGGAGCGTGTTGAGCGCGTTGAAGAGAAAATGCGGCTCGAGGCGCCGGCGAAGGGCGAGCAGCGCCGCCTGGTCCGCAGCCCCACGGGCCTCGGCGAGGGCCACGGCGGTCTCTTCGCGCTGGAGTACGAGGCGCGCCGTGACGACGAAGATGGTGATGCCCGCCGCGTTCGCCAGGAGCATCACCAGCAGCGCCGGCCAGCCCGCGAGGAAGCCCGCCCAGTCGCCGCCGAGCAGCGCGAGGCCCGCGACGACGAAGGCCGCCCGCGCCACGAGCATGGCCGACGCGGTGAAGAAGGTGCGCCAGCCTTGCAGCAGCCGCGGCCGCCGCTCGGCGTTGAAGCTCGCGACGGCGCCATGGAGCGTCGAGGCCGCGACGCCGAGCCCG
>JBCCAW010000135.1:0-11788 GCA_039814655.1 Myxococcota bacterium
ACCTGGCAGGACGTCACCGAAGAGCACGCCGAGATGGAGCGCACCAAGCGGCGAGCCGCGTCCATGGCCCGAACGCAGGCCATGGTGGACCAGGCGCCCTTCGCGCTCATGCAGACGGATGCGGACCTGGTCATCCGCTACCTGAACCCAGCCGCCGTGGCGCTCCTCGAGCGCATTCGTGACTTTCTCCCCGTGGCGCCGACGGACGTGCTCGGTCAGTGCATCGACGTCTTCCACCGGGATCCCGCGCACCAGCGTCGCATCTTGGAGAACCGGCAGGCGCTGCCGCACGAGGCCACCCTTCGCTTCGGCGAGCTGACCTACACGGTGCTGGTAAGCCCCGTGGACGGCCCCGAGGGCGAAGACCTCGGCCTCATGATGTCCTGGGAAGACATCACCGACCGCGTGCGCCTCGAGAAAGAAAAGGCCGCACGGCTCGAAGCCGAGCAGGCCCAAGCGGAAGCCGACCGCTCGCGCGCGAACGCCATTCGCCGGGCCGCCGAACGCGCGGGGAACGGCGAGCTCAACGTGAGCGTCCCCTCCGAGGGCGAAGGTGTGCTCGCGGAGCTCGGCGCCGCCGTCGGCGAGCTCGTGGCGGCCTTCCGGCGCCCGGTGGTCGAGGTCGTGCGAAGCAACGCCGCCCTCGGCGAGACGTCGACCACGCTTGGGGGCCTCGCCACCACGCTCGCGGCCAACGCCGTCCAGACGACGACGCAGGCCGACATGGTCTCTTCGGCGGCTGAAGAGGTCTCGAGCAGCGTCCAGACCGTCGCGGCCGGCATCGAAGAGCTGAGCGTCTCCGTGAAAGAGATCGCCCAGAACGCCCGAGATGCGGCCCGGGTGGCGACGGAGGGCGTCGACGTGGCCCGCTCGACGAACGACACCGTCGGCAAGCTCGGGGAGAGCTCGGCGCAGATTGGCAAGGTCATCAAGGTGATCACCTCCATCGCGCAGCAGACCAACCTGCTGGCGCTGAACGCCACCATCGAGGCGGCCCGGGCCGGCGCCGCGGGCAAGGGCTTCGCGGTGGTCGCCAACGAAGTGAAGGAGCTCGCCAAGGAGACGGCCCGCGCCACCGAGGACATCTCCCAGAAAATCGAAGCCATCCAGGTCGATACGCACAGCGCCGTCGACGCCATCGACCGCATCAGCGCCATCATCGGCCAGGTCAACAGCATTCAGGGCACCATCGCGATGGCCGTCGAGGAGCAGCGGTCGACGACGAACGAGATCGGGCGCTCCATCGCCGAAGCCTCTCGGGGCTCGATGGAGATCGCCGCCAACATCACGAGCGTGGCCGAAGCCGCGCGGAGCACGACGAAGGCGGCGAGCGAGGCACAGCGTTCGTCCGAGGAGCTCCAGGGACTGGCTCGCGAGCTCGACCAGGTGACCCGCGGCTTCCAGGTGGACTGAGGACGGCTCTCAGCGCGCGGCGCCGCGCCGCCGCTCCGCGCCTCGAAGCTCCGCGCGCACCTTTTCCAGCACCGGTCCGTCAGCCGGAGGGAAGTCGAGGCCCTCGAGCTCATCCGCCGTGGCCCAGCGATGGTCCGCTACGCCGAGGTGAAGCACCTGCGCCTCTTCGGGTATCGCGACGCGGTAGAAGAGCAGCAGGACGTCGCGCCGCTCGTAGCGGTGAAAGGTGACCTCGAGAATGCCCTCGACGCGCACCGGTACGCCGATCTCTTCCTGGCACTCACGGACGAGCGCTTGCTCCGGGCTCTCCCCAGCCTCGAGCTTGCCACCGGGAAACTCCCAGGCGCCGGCGAGGTGCGCCTTTGGAGGGCGCTGCGTGACGAGCACGCGGTCCTGGCGAACGGCGACGGCCGCCGCGACGACGAGGGTCATGCGGAGGCCCATAGCAGGCCGGCGGGTGGGGCCGAAGGCCGTCGCGCCGTCCAGGCGACACGGCCTCGGCGACACGGCCTCGGCGAACGGCCGGGAAACCGGCGACGGCGTTGCTCACGGCCGTTGCGCGTCCGGAGCCCCCTCGTCGTCGCCCATGGCGTAGCGCAGCCGCGTGAGCGCGAGGCGGAGCCCGATGGCCGCGTCGGCCCCTTCGAGGCGGGCCCGAAGGAGTGCGGTCTCGGCGTCGAGGAGATCGGTGGTGACGACGGAGCCCGCCCGCAGCTGGTCCACGCGCACGCGGTAGGTCTCCTCGGCCGCCCGAACGCTCACGGAGCTCGCCATCAAGGTCTCGCGGGCGGCACGGTAGCTCTCGAAGGCCTGCTCGACTTCGAGGCGCACGGCGTCCTCGAGTCGACGCCGGTCCGCGCGCACCTCATCGATGCGCGCCTGGGCCTGGAGGACGCGCTGACGTGCGTCGCCGTACTCGTTGGGCGACCAGCGGAGCACCACGGAGAGATCCCAGGTGGTGTCGAAACGCTGGCGCTGCGGCACGATGCGCTGGTTCGGGTTCGCCACGTTGAGGCCGCCCTGGAGGAGAAGCTGCGGGTAGCGGCGGCCGAGCTCGGCCCGCACCGAGTCTTCGCGAGCCTCTTCGAGCGCCTCGAGGGCGAGCACCTCGGCGCGGGCGCGCATGGCGTTTTCGATATAGCTCGGCACGTCCCCGGCCGGCGGATCGGGAAGCTGAGAGAAGTCCTCGGCGATGCGCACGGGCGCGTCACGGTCTTGGTGCAGCGCGACCTGGAGCGCGCGCTCCGCAAGCAGGACGCCGCCCCGGGCCCGGACGACGCCCACCTGCGCTTGGGCCACGCGCGCCTCCAGCTGCAGCAAGTCGACGCGCGCCGCCGTCCCGCCACGCACGAGCACGGCGAGCTGGTCCCGTTGCGCCTCGGCCTGCTCTAGGGCCTTGTCGGCGATGAGCTTCGTGGCGCGGGCCCGGGCCACCTCGTAGAAGGCCTCCCGCGCCTGAAGAGCCACCGTACGCCGCTCCACGGCGAGCTGGGCCTCCTGGGCCCGCGTGGCCTGGAGCGCCGCCTGGTAGGAGGGCCGAATGGTGAAAAAGAGGTCCGACACGGGGTAGCTCGCGCTCGCGCGGAGCGCGTAGCTGTTCAGGAGCACGGGGAAGGCGAAGCCGTCGCCGCTCAGGCCCTCGATGAGCCCTCCCCAGAGCAGCTGGGACGCCGGATCGGAGAGGCTGTCCAGGAGCGCCTGCGTGGCCGCCGGGTCCGCGGCCCCGATGTCGATGCCGAAGTCCGGGTTCGTGACCCGGCTCAGCCGCGTGTAGCGCGCGGAGACCTCGAGGTTGGGGAAGAGCCCGAGCCGCGCCTGCTGCGCCCCCGCTTCCGCGATGACGACGGCCACCTGGGCGCGCTCGAGCGAAGGAGCCGTGGCGATGGCGCGCGCCGCGGCCTGGTCGGCGCTGATGCCGTCGGGGTCCGAGAGGCCGGCGAGCGGACCCGCCGGGGCCGTCGCCGTCGTCGCCGAGGACGCCGGCGGCAGCGCAGCCGCTTGCGCCGGAGACGGCGGAGGTTCCTGCGCCAGGGCGGTGGAGGCGAGCAGCAAGGCCACGGAAAGGGCGATGAAAGGGACGGCACTCGACATGGGGGTCTCCAGGAAGCGCGCGCGCTCGGCGGGACGCGGGGCCGACGTGGGCTTAGCCGGGATGGCCGGGGCCGCCAGCGCGATGCGTTCCCCTGCGTCGTTTGACGGGCCGCAGCGGTAGCGGTAGCCGTCCGCCATGCGCGAACTGACCGTGGCCGTCGTCGGCGCCACCGGCGTCGTCGGCCAGGCGATGCTGGCCATCTTGGAGGAGCGACGCTTTCCCGTGAAGCGCATCGTGCCCGTGGCCTCCGAGCGGAGCGCCGGCACGGCCGTGACCTTCGGCGGCGAGGCCGTTCCCGTGCAGGTGCTCCGGCCCGGGGTCTTCGACGGCGTCGACGTGGCGCTCTTCAGCGCTGGCAGCGGTCCGTCGCGGACCTGGAGCCCGGTCGCGGCCGAGGCAGGCGCGCTCGTCATCGACAACAGCTCGGCCTGGCGCATGGACCCGGAGGTGCCGCTGGTCGTGCCCGAGGTGAACCTCGAGGCGGCCAAGACGCGGCCCAAGGGCATCATCGCCAACCCGAACTGCTCGACCATTCAGCTCGTCGTGGCGCTGAAGCCGCTCCACGATGCCGCGCGCATCCGGCGCATCGTCGTGTCGACCTACCAGGCGATCAGCGGCGCCGGGCGGCCCGCGATGGAGGCTTTCGAGGCCCAGCGAAGGCGCGTCGCCGAGGGCATGGCGACGCGGGCCGAAGAGGCCGCAGAGCCGACGCTCGGGGGCCAGCTGGCGGGCAACCTGCTGATGGCGTGGAGCCCGGACGAAGCGACGGGCTACCAGGAAGAAGAGCTCAAGATGGTGCACGAGACGCGGAAGATCCTCGGCGACGAGGCCATCCGTGTATCGCCCACGGCCGTGCGCGTGCCCGTGTTGACCGGGCATAGCGAGGCCGTGAGCCTCGAGCTCGAGCGGCCCATGGCGCCGGACGAGGCGCGGGCGCTGCTCGCGGCGGCGCCGGGCGTGGAGCTGGTGGACGACTTCGCCGCGGGCCGTTACCCGGAGCCCATCGACTGCGCGGGCACGGACCCGGTCTACGTCGGCCGAATCCGCGCGGATCTCGGCCACCCCGGCGGGCTGCAGCTCTGGGTCGTGAGCGACAACCTGCGCAAGGGCGCCGCGCTCAACGCCGTGCAGATCGCCGAGGCGCTGTGCCGCGACGACGCCTGACCGGCGATGACAGGTTGTCAGTGCAGCCGAAACGCAGCGCCGAAGCGTCACCGGAGGCGTCCGCGGCGGAGGCAACAACGAGGGTCTACCCTTCCTTAGAGCGCACTGGCCCCCGCTTTGCTAAGAGAGGCGGAGCGATGCGTGTCACTCTGTTCACCGGCGCCGTCATTCTCGGCGCCGCCCTTCCCAGCCTCGGCCAAGCCCAGGGAATCGCGGTCACGATCTCCGAGCTGGACGGCCCCGGCGGCAGCCGTACGATCCAGGAGGATATCGCACGCGGCGTCAACGTCGCGGACTGCGCCAACCCCGGAGCGACGACCTTCACCTTCAGCGTGAACTCGGCCATTGAGACCCAGTTTCAGCTTTGGCGTGGGGGAGCGAGCTCGGCATGCAACACGGCAACGGCCCGGAGCGGCGACATGGTCGAGTGCGACGACCTGGGCACCGTGACCGTCCTCGACGACAACACCTTCGAGCTGACGCTGGAGCGCCTCCTCGAAGGAACCGCCGACAGCGCGAGCCTCTGCGAGGAAGGCGGGGACATCCAGGGCGACTCCATGAGCGTGTTCATCTTCGACCGCTCCGGCGCCCTCGGAAACGGCGAGGACGTGCCCGATGCGGCCTTCGCGAACATCTCGGTGCTCATCGACGCGGCACGGCCGGCGCAGCCCAACGTGGACGTGCTGAGTGTGTCCGGCGACACGTCCGTACCCGTGTCCTGGACCGGACTCGGGGGCGAGACGAACATCGAGTACCAGCTCTTCAACGACCCCGGGACGCGGGGTTGCGCGCCCGGCAGCGGGCGCCTGATCACCGGCTCTCCGCCGCCCGCGGACCTCGTGCCGCTCACGACGACCGGCGTCATGGTGACCAACGCCACGGTCAATCCAGCCGGTCTGGGGCTCGACATTGGCGAATCGACGCTCGTCTTCGTCGCCGGCCGTGACAACGCGCGCAACGTCGGCGACCTGAGCGACGGCATCTGCGTGACCCGCGTCGCTACATTTGGCTACTGCGACACCCTGGAGAACATGGCCGAGGCCGGCATGGACGTGGAGACCTGCCCCGACGGCTGCGCGGCGGGTCCTGCGGCGCCCGCCGGCGTCGCGCTGGCCTGGGCCACGCTGGCGCTGCTGCGACGGCGGCAATGGGGAGCGAGCCGATGAGCCGGGTGCTCGCGTACGCGATCGTGGCGGCTGGCCTTCTCACGACGGTGCCGGCGGCGGCTCAGATCTACGCGGACCAAGGCTCGGACCTCTACCGCGCGCCGCGATCGGACTCCGAGAACTACGCGCTCGAGCTCCGCATCGGTGCTTACCGTCCCGAGGCCGATGCCGACTTCGATCGCATCTACGGCGACCAGCAGGGACCGCTCGTGGGTCTCGAGCTCGACGTGCTTCCGCTCCGCATCCCCTACCTCGGGCGCATCGGCGGCGGTCTCTCCTTCGAGTGGGCCCAGTACCGGGCGAGCGCCTGCGTCGACGCCAGCTGCACCAACCGGGCCTCGGAGCGGAGCTCCTTCCGCATCTTCCCCTTCGGCTTCATGGCCGTGCTCCGCGCCGACGTGCTGGCGCGGGAGCTCGGCATCCCCGTCGTCTTCACCGGCAAGATCGGCCTCGACTTGATCCAGTTCCGCGAGCGCGTGGGCTCACGGACCTCCGGGTCCGGCATCGCGCTCGGTCTTCGCTGGGCGGCGCAGGTCGCCCTCGAGCTCGACTTCATCAACCAGCGCGCCGCCCGAAACCTCGCCGAGGAGTGGGGCATCAACCACACCTTCTTCTACTTCGAAGTCTTCGGCTCGACGGCGGAGAACGGCGTCCGGCTCGGGGACCGGCTGGCCTACGTGGGCGGCCTCGGCCTGAGCTTCTGAGACGAGCATGGCGAAGGCGCCGCCCGAGCTGCCCTACGGCGTTCGGCTGACGCTCGCCTACGAGGGGACCGACTTTCACGGCTGGCAGACGCAACCGGGGCTACGCACGGTTCAGAGCGAGGTCGAAGGCGCGCTCCGGGCCCTCGGCGTGCGCTTCACCCGGCTCCGAGGCTGCAGCCGGACGGACGCGGGCGTTCACGCGGCGGCGCAGGTCGCGGCCTTCGCCGTCGATCGCGAGATCCCTCCCCACGGCTGGCGCTTGGCGCTCAACGGCCTGCTCCCCGCGGACGTGGCGGTCTCAGAAGCCTTCGCCGTCGACCGGCGCTACGACCCACGCTTCGACAGCCTCTGGAAGCGCTACCGCTACGTGTTTCACGTGGGCCCGGGCCGGAACCCGCTGAGTCGGCGCTTCGCGTGGCAGCTCGGGCCCCGGGACGCGCGACCCTGGCACATGCGTAGCCCGCGCGAGGCTCTCGCCGACTACCTCGACCTCGAGGCCATGCGCGAAGCCTGCGCGCGGCTGGTGGGAGAGCACGACTTTCACGCCTTCCGCGCCATGAACGACAAGCGGGAGCAAACCGTGCGTGTGATGCGCTCCGTGGACCTCGAGAGCGACGGGCCCGACGTCCCGGGGCAACTCTCGATGGTCGTGGTGGGCAACGCCTTCATGAAGCAGATGGTGCGCATCTTCGCCGGCACGCTCATCGAGGTGGGCCGGCAGCGCTACACCCCGGACACCATCAGCGCCCTGCTCGCTCCGGGCGCGAGCCGACGCGACGCCGGACCCACGGCGCCGCCGCAGGGCCTGACGCTCGAGCACATCGAGCTCGGTCGCGGCGACTGGCAGAAGGGGCCGCGCTGATGCGCTTTGCCCTGGGCGCTTGCTTCCTGCTCCTTCTGCCCGCCTTGCCCGGCGCCGCAGCCGCTCAGGAGCCCCTCCGCGTCGCCGTCGTCGTGCGCGGAGACCCGGCCCCCACGCTCCGGGAAGCCGCCCGGCGCCTCGAAGGCGCGCTCCGCGCCGAGGGCGTGCGTGCGCCAAGCGACCCGGCGCTTCGAGCGGCGCTTCGCGGCGACGCGCCGCCGCCCGAGGACGACGGCTACGGTCGCCTTCGGCGCCTTCGACGCTCCCTTGGTTTCGCCGACGAGGATGCGCGGGCGCTGCAGCGTCTCGGGCGCGTCGCCGGTGCCGACGCGCTGGCTGTCGTGGGGCGAAGCGGGGCTGCGATCCGCGTCGAGGTCTTCGCCGTCGAGGCCGGCGCCTTCTTCCGAGGGGTGCGGCCCGCCGCGGACGCGGCCCCCTTCGTCGCGCAGGCCGCCGCGCGCGCGCGCGCCGCCGAGGACCCAACGGACACGGAAACGGAAACGGAAACGGAAACGGTGCCCTCCCCGGCCGAGGCCGCCGCGATGACCGCGGACGGCGGGGCCGGCGCGGCAAGCGCCGCGACCCCGCCACGGCCCGCACGACGCTGGTTCAAGCGCAACTGGCCCTACGTGGTGGGCGCAGCGCTGCTCGGCGGCGTCGTCGCGGCCATCGTGCTTCAGGACCGGGGCAGTGCCAACGGCGGGGGAGCCTTGCTACGCTTCCGGCCGGGTCCGGACGAGGAGTGACAGTTTCCCGCCGGGGCCCGCTCCTGGCTCCGCAGCACGCAAGACGCGGAACGCCGAGCGAGGGGCCGCGTCTACCATGGCAGTGAGCCGACGAAGCTACGCAAGACGGGCCTCCCGGGCACTCCGGTGGCTGGCGATGGCCGTCCTCCTGGCGGGGCCGTTCATGGCGTCCCGCGCCCACGCTCAGCCCGCCGACGTGCGCGGATGGACGGAGCCCAGCCAGCCCGCGCCCCCGGTCCCGGAGGGCTACCGGCGGCTCGTGGAAGGGCCCGTCAGCTGGGTGTTCCGTCCCCCCGTGGAGGATGCGCTCCCGGAGCTGCGCAATGCGCGCGCCGCGGCCTGGCCTCGCCTCGAGGCGGATCTCGGCCAGCACGTAGACGAGCGCGTCGAAATTCGGGTCGCGGCCAACCCGGAAGAGCTGCGGCGACTCGTGCCGGGCACGCCTCGCTACGCGGTCGGTGTGGCGCTCCCGAGCCGTGGCGTCATCGGCGTGTCCCTTACCGCGCCGCAGTCCTGGGAACCGAGCGCCGCGCCGGACGTGCTCGTGCACGAGCTCAGCCACGTGGCCCTTCGCCGGGCCGTCCAAGGCCACGCGCTGCCCCGGTGGTTCGTCGAGGGCGTCGCCATCGAACACGCCGACGAACATGACCTCGAGCGCTTCCGTCGCCTCAGCGGCGCCGCCGGAGCCGGCCGGCTCTTTGGCCTACGCGAGCTCGACGGGCGCTTCCCGCAGGACACGGCGGGCGTGAGCCTGGCCTATGCCCAGGCCGCATCCCTCGTGCATTTTCTCCGCGCGGAGGAGGAGCGCGAAGACCGCTTTACGCGGCTCATCGCCGCCCTCCGGGGCGGAATGCCCTTCGAGGACGCTCTTCCCAGCGCCTACGGCTGGAGCCTCGCAGAGCTCGAGGCCGCATGGCGCGACGACGTGGAGGAGCGAACCAGCTCGCTGAGCTGGCTCCTTGGCGGCGGAACCCCGCTCGCGTTGGCAGCGCTCCTGGCCGTCGTCGCGTGGCGCAAGCGGCGCCGGCGTCACCGCGAGGGTCTGGCGGCCATGGAGGCGTCGGAACGCGAGGAGCTCCAGGCCATCGCCCGCGCCGAGGCCGCCGCCGAAGCGGCGCTGCGCGCCGCGGAGACGCGCGAGCGCGAAGCACAGCTCCGCATCCTGCAGGCTGCGCGGCCCGTCCCCTCCCGGGAACACGGCGTACCGTGCGTCGAACACGACGGATCGAACCACACGCTTCACTGATGCGGCGGGGCGCCGCCGAGCGCCTCAGCTCGTGGCGGGCGCCTTCGCCTCGCTCGCCTTGCCTTCCGGGTGAACCGGAAAGGGCGGCGTCGTGCCGTCCTTGGCGAGCTTCTTCTTGCGGGCCTTGCCCATGTTGGCCTTCCGCTGGTTGCGGCGCGTACGGGTCTTGCTGGTGTCGGACATGGGACGGGCGAGGTAGCTCGCGCCCGGGCGTCCGTCAACGCGACGCTCCTCCGCCCAGCGCCTCAGGGGACCTCGCTCCGGGCGCCGGCCTCGGCGGCCCAGGCCGCTGCCAGCCGGCGGGTCAGCGGGCCCGGCGCTCCGCTCCCGAGCGGGCGCCCATCGAGGCGCGTGAGAGGCATGACCCCGCGCACGGTGCTCGTGAGAAACGCCTCCTGGGCCCCGACGAGCGCCGCCGAGCTCAAGGGGCCTGCGGCGCAGGGCAGCGCCGCTTCGGCGGCGAGAGCCAGGACCTGAGCGCGGGTGATGCCCGGCAGGATGCCAGCGTCGCCGGGCGTCCGGAGGACGCCATCGCACACGGCGAAGACGTTGCTCGTGGCCCCCTCGAGGACCCGGCCCGCGCCGTCGGTCAGAAGGGCTTCGTGGGCGCCGGCCTCCCGCGCCCGGCGGAGGGCGTCGATGTTCCCCGCGTAGCTCACGAGCTTGGCCCCAGGCACGGAGCTGCCCCGCCCCACGAGCAACACAGCGGCGGCGCCGTCATCGTAGAGGCGCGCCGGATAGGGCCGGAGCGGCCGCGTGCTCACGAGCCGATGCGCAGGGCCGGCGCCCTCCCCGTCGAGGCGCCCCCCTTCCCCGGCGGTCACCACCACGCGGATGCGCTGCCGGCCGGGACCCGCGACGGGGAGAAGGTGGCGCAGATCGCTTCGCACCGGCGCTGACATGTCGGGCACGCCGAAAGGCGCGCAGCTCGACCGGAGCCGGCGGAGGTGCGCTTCGAGCGCATCGACGCGGGCGTCTCCGGCCGGGGTCACGGTGCCGACCATGGTCTCGAAGGCCGCCTCCCCGTAAAGGAAGCCGCGGTCCACGACCGGGATACGGAGCGTGCCCTCGGGGACCGGAGCGGCCCCGTCGAGCATCGCGAGGGCCCCGCTCAGCTCTTCAGCTCCGCGAGCAGTGCCGCCGCGCGGGGGTGGTCCTTGTGCTCCGTGAGGGCCCGTTCGAGCATGGAGATGGCCTTTCGGTCGTCGCCCGCGCGATGGCTGATGTCGCCGAGATAGAAGTACACGTCGGCCTTCGTGATGCCCGCGTCCGGCGTGAGCTTTTGGAGCAGGAGCGCACGAAAGGTCTTTTGCGCGCGCGCGAAGTCGCCTTCGGCATGGCAGAGCGTGCCGAGGTCCCGAAGGATGACCACGTTGGTGAGGTCGACGCGGAAGGCCGCGTCGTAGGCCGCCAGCGCTCCCGGCACGTCCCCGAGCCCCTGGAGCGCGCGCCCCAGCCGGTGGTGCACCTTCGCGAGCTCCTTGCTCCGCCTCTTGCCGTAGCTCGCGATGAGCTTCTGGAGCACGGGCACCGCGGCGTCTTCTCGGCCGGCGGCGATGTAGACGTCGCAGAGAGGCGTCAGTACTTCCCGGTCCTCGGGCGCGAGCTCCGCCGCGCGCTCGAGCGCCGCCACACCCGCGGGGGCATCTCCGAGCCGGTCCATATGGAGCGCGGCGACGCGCTTGAGCAGCGCGACGCGGTCTTCATCGCTCGCCTGATGCGGCACTTCGCGCTCGAGAAGCTCCGCGAGCTCGGCCCATCGCTCGAAGCGCTCGAGGTGCGCCTTGAGCCTCTCGCGCGCCTCCACGCTCGGCTGCAGCTCGAGGGCCCGACGCAGCGCCGCCTCACCCCGGAGCGGGTCTTCCAGCCGCTCGCTCGCAAGCTCGGCGAGCTCCCCGCACGTGGCCACGGCCTCGGCCGGCGCCTCGAGGGCCAGGCGGCGCTCGAGCATCGCGGCCATGGCCGCCCACTCCTCGTCCGCTTCGTGAAGGCCCGCGAGCGTCGTCAGCGTCTCCACGTCGTCCCCGGCCACGGCGAGCGCGCGCTCGTAGGCCTCCGCCGCCGCGTGCCGGTCGCTGCGAGCGTCTGCGTGCAACGACGCCAGGCGCAGGAGCAGGTCCCGCTCCGCGGCCTCGTCGAGCTCCGTGCGCGCCAGACGCTGCTCGAGCACGGCCACGACCTCATCATGACGCTCGTCCTCGCGGTAAAGGGCCTCGAGATCGTGCAGCGCCGGCTCGTAGCCCGGCGAGAGCAGGAGCACTTCCCGGAGGTGCTCCTCGGCCTCGTCGCGCTGGTCACGACGGTGCGCCGTCTTGCCGTGCGGATCGTCGTGGCGATCCGGACATGGCGGGCAAAGCCCCGGTCCGAGACGCTGCCACCGGCCACGCCGACCACG
>JBCCAW010000479.1:0-4792 GCA_039814655.1 Myxococcota bacterium
GACACGGACACGGACACGGACACGGACACGGACACGGACACGGAAACGGAAACGGAAACGGAAACGGAAACGGAAACGGAAACGGAAACGGAAACGGACACGGGCACGGACACGGAGACGGACACGGACACGGAGACGGACACGGACACGGAAACGAGCCGCCGCCCCTGATCCCTCGCGCTCGCGCTACACTCCCCGAACGGGGAGGCCGACGAGGCTCCTCGGGATGAGGGAGCGGGCTATGAACGCCGACCTGATGATGATGATGGCGCCTTTTCTCTTCGCGCTGACGATCGCCGTCGCGGCGCTCGTCATCTCGTGGCGCGACGAAAAGGCCTACTACGAGCGGAAAGCGAAGGGCCTCGTGGGAGCCGAGGGCGCCGAGGAACCCCCGCGCCCGCTCACCGAGGCCCAGCAAGTGCGCCGGCGCATCTTTCTTGGCCAAAGCGCGCCGGTGGCGCCTGCCGGCGGCGCCGCGCCGTCGCGGCCTGCCGCCGGGCCTGAGCCCGAAGCCCGCGTGGCGACCGAGGCGGAGCCCGACCCTGTCGCCGCGCCGGCGAAGGCCCGGACCGAGGAACCGGCCAGCGAGCACCGGGGGTCGGCCAGCGAGCACCGGAGGGCGGCCAGCGAACACAGGGCGACGCCCCTCGCCCTCGGCGCCGGCGGGCTCACGGTGCTCCGGCGCTGGACCGTACGGCCCGATCTCGAGGAGGCCTTCGAGCGCGCCTGGGGCGAGCTCACGGGCGAGCTGCGGTCCGACCACGGCCTGGACGCCGCCTGGCTCCACCGCGCCGAAGACGGCAGCTACGTGGCGACGGAGCGCTGGTCGAGCGCCGAGGCGCACGGGCGCGACCGGACCCTCACGCACGCCACGGCGGCTGCGCTGCTGGAGGCCGCGGGTGAGCCCGTGCACGAGCCGCTCGTGCTCGCCATGCGCGCCGCCGCCGACTGAAGCGGAGACGTGCCTGGCCGTGGCGACGCGGCCGAAGGTGCGGCACGGGCCCCGCTGAGCTGCACCCGCCGGGGCGCCTCACCGCGCGGCCGGAGCGGGCGCGGCCTCGTTCCACTTGGCGAGGCTTCCGAGGTCGTGGACCTCGTAGCCTTCGCCGGCGAGGAGCGCCGCGGCGCGCCCGCTGCGGCCTCCGGCCATGCAGTAGGTGACGACGGGGCGATCCTTGGGGATCTCCGCGAGACGCGCGGAGAGCTCGTCCACGGGTACGTTCAGGGCGCCCTCGGCGTGTCCTTGGTCGAACTCACCTCCGGTGCGCACGTCCAGGAGCGTCGCGCCCCGGGCCACCAGCCCGCGCGCTTCCGTTCCCGACGCGGGCCGGACCTCCGCCGAGCTGCCGCAGGCGAGGAGGAGGAGAAGAAGCGGAAGGACTCGGGACGGCGCCAGCATGGCCGTGGCGTAGCATGCCCCTTGGCCGGGCTCAGGCGCGCCCACGGGAGGCCGACAAGGGGCCCCACCCGGGCCCTTCAGTTGAGGTAGCCGAGCTCGCGGAGCTGCTGTTGGAGCTCGTCGTCCATCTGCACGTCGCGGCCTTCGATGCGCCGCCGGGCCTGCTGCTCGGCCGCGAGCCACTCGGCGCGGTTACTGGCGCCGAGGAACTGGCCCTGCATTACGCGGAGGTAGCGGGCCGCGATGGGGTGCGCGTGCACGTCGAGCTGGTTTTCCTCGTTCGGGTCCGCCTCGAGGTCGAACATGGCTGCCGTGAGGTTGCCGCGAACGAAGAACTTCCATTGGTCGGCGAAGATCACGCGGCGCTCTTCGCGGAACTCGCTCATGGCGAGCTGGGGCCCGTAGGGCTCCTGACCAAAGGCCAAGGGAACGAGGCTGCGCGCCGTGATGCCCGGCATGGGCGAAAGCCCCGCGAGCTCGAGCACCGTCGGCGCGATGTCCATGGTGCTCACCGTGGCCGCCACGCGGCGTGCCGGGAGATGCCGCGGCTGGTGCACGAGGAGCGGAACGTGAAGCAGCTCCTGGTAGATGGAGTGGCCGTGGCCCCAGGAGCCGTGCTCGTCGAACTCCTCGCCATGGTCGCTGACGACGACGAGCAGCGTGTCGTCCCAGAGCCCCGCGCTCTTCATGCGCTCGATGAACACGCCGAGCCACTTGTCGTGCTGGGTGATCTCCCCGTCGTGAAGCGCGCGAAGGCGGCGCACGTCGCTCGCGCTGAAGGTCACCGTCGGCGGGCGCTCCTTGGCTCCCACCAGAAGCTCACCGGTACGCCGTGGCGCGACGATGCCCTCGTAGTTCGACCGGCTGTCATAGAGCGAGACGTACTCCGAGTCCGGGTCGTAGGGGACGTGCGGGTCGATGGTCTGGATGTAGAGGAAGAAGCGCTCGTCGCCCTGCTGGAGCGCCCAGTCGCCAGCCGTACGGAAGACGTCTTCGGCCTCCACGCTGACGTTTTCGCGGATGAAGTTCCGGTAGTGGGCGAAGCCCTGCTCGAAGCCGAAGCGGTCCGAGACGTAGCCGTTGGCGACGAAGCCGCCGGTCGCGAAGCCCTGCGCCGCGAAGTGCTCGGGCAGCGTGAGCGCCGCATCGCTGAGCACCGCCGCCTGCGTGTTTGCGCCATGATCCGTGGGATGGAGCCCGGTGAAGATCCCGGCCACGGAAGGCTTGGTCCAGTTGTCCGTGCTCATGGCGCGCTCGAAGACCACGCCCTCCTCGGCGAGGCCGTCGAGCACCGGGGTCCGCACGCGGCTCTCACGGTTCCAGGCCTTGAGCTTGCTCGCGCGGAGCGTGTCGATGAGGAGCACGACGACGTTCTTCGCCTGGCCATGCTCCGGGACCTCGAGCGGCGGCCGGCGAATCTGCGCCTCGGCGAAGGCCGCGCGACCCGTTCCGCCCTCGGCCTCGAGCTCGAGAGCGACGACCTTGCCAGCGTAGGCGCCGAGGTCGACGCTCACGCGCTCCCAGCCCGCGCCCAGCCGGCCCTCCCAGACCTTCGTCCGGCTCCCGCCCTCCGCCGTGACGAACACGCGCCCGGTGCCCCGGGCCGCATCGGCCGCACCTTCCTGACCGGCGTGGAAGACCAGCCGGCCGCCGCGCGGGACCTGGGTCAGGTAGCGGAAGCGTAGCGGCGCGCGGTAGGCGAGCGCCGCCTTCGTCGTGCCGCCGAGAGCGATCTCGCCAGCGGTCGTTCCCCAGGCCGGCGGTTCCACGTCGGCCGGGGCGCCCTCGGGCGCGAGGCGCGCGCTGGCGAGCTGCACGGAGACGTCTTCGCCGCCGATGGAGTCCACGCCGCCGAAGGTCAGCAGGAGGTAGTTTTCGCCCCGCTGGGTGTCGGACGCGGGGAGCGTGAAGGACACGTCCTGCCAGCCTTCGCCTTCGAAGAAGACCGACTGAACCTGCGTGTTGTTAATGTAGGGGGTGACGGCGCGCGTACCGCGGGGCCGGAGCCTCAGGGTGACGTCCAGGGCGGCCGGCGCGTCGAGGTGGAAGTACACGCGGCCGCGGCGCCCGGCGTTGGCGAAGGTGACGTCGCCGTCGGTGCCCCGAGAGCCCCAGCCCGACTCCCAGTCGCCGACCGTGTACTTGGCCTGCGCCGGCGTCCCGAAGTCGATGAAAAGGCCATGGTGCTCCACGTCCGCGAGGTGCGCGAGGGCCAGAAGGTCGAGGTGCGTGGCCAGGCCGTCGCTCGCCGCCGCCTCCGCAGCGCCGGCCGACTCGCCCGCGTCGTCGTCGTCGCAGGCCGGGAGAAGCCCGAGGGCAAGGGCGGTGAAGCCGCTGACCGCGGCCATCGCAAGAGCTCTCACGCGCATGCGGGTCATCTTCGTTTCGCTCCCTCGGCCTCGGCGGCCTGTCCTTTGGGCGGGATGACGCGGGGCGCGAGCACGGTATCGCGCACGCACCCGCCGCCGGAGTCCCTTCGCGCGGCCTCGCGCGCGACGGCCTGCGGCTAGCACGCCGCCCGAACCGGGGCCACGGCGGAGCCGGCGCGATGGCCCCAGGCCCGCGTCGCCCAAGCGTTCGTCGCCAGCCGGCGACCGACGCGACGGATCGCGGAGCGCCGCAGCGGCGCATGCGAAGGTGTCGCGGGCGATCCCCTCCGCGGCGCAAACGCGGAGAGACGCGACGGGAGGCGGGACGTGCACGTCCCCCCGGCGCGGAGGCATGATGGTCCCGTGCCCCTTCGCTACCCCGAAGCTCCGAGACGCTTTGAGCCGGCGCGATGCGCCGGCCGCATGCTCGGGCTCACCCTCATGATGACGTCTGGCGCGCTCCATGCGCAGCGCGCGGACGACACCAGCTCACGACTCACCACGCATAGCGAGGTCACCCTCAGTGTGGAGAACGGCCCGGGGACGAGCCGCGAGGAACTCGGCGCCTTCAGCGCCCTCGTCGGCCGGCAGCTCAGCGCAGTGCGCGAGTGCTACGAACGCGTGAGCGCGGAGCGTCCGCACGTCGATGGCACGCTGAGGCTCCGCGCGATACTCGAGGCGGGCGGTGGCCGGGTCGTGCTCGCCCGAGACGACCTCGGCGACGCGGAGCTCCGCCGCTGCGCCGTAGCCGCCGTCGCCGCCGCCCCCTACGGCGAGCTACGACCGCCCGGCAGCGCCTACGTGACCCTGACGTTCACGAACAGCGCGGCGGCCGAGGCACAGCGTCTTCGGGAGCGGGGCCCCACGGCGGTGGCCGTCACGCGGACCGACGACGGGGGACTGGAGACGCGCGGCGGCACGCCCGCGGGCGAGGTGCAGTTCGTGGTGACCGCTGGCGCCGGCGCCCCGGAGGCGCAGCTGCGGGGGCGCCACGCCACCGTGCGGACGCACAGAGCGCGCCACC
>JBCCAW010000248.1:0-8297 GCA_039814655.1 Myxococcota bacterium
CCCGCCCGCTCCACGCCCGCCGCGCACCCTCCCCGCGGTGAATAGCGGGGGGGGGGGGGGGCCGGGCGGCGCTCGCCGGCGCCGCCGATTCCGCCGCCGCCGATTCCGCCGCCGCCGATTCCGCCGCCGCCGATTCCGGCGCCGTCGATTCCGCCGCTGCCGTGTCCGCGGGCGGCAGAACATGCAGACCCTCGGTGCCGGCCGATGCATCGGGTGCGTCCGGTGCATCGGGTACGTCTTCCGGGGTGAGGCCCGCGGGCGCGCGCTGTCCCATCTCGCGCTCGACTTCTTCGCGTAGCTCCCCGGGGAGCGAGTCCGGCCACACCATCATGGGCCCGTCTTCGCTCACGAGCGCGTACACCGCGTCCCAGGGAACGCGGATGTGGAACGGGCTCCGGTTGAAGGAGAGCGTTCCCGAGACGCCCTGGTCATCGACCTTGAGGTCCGGGATGGGGACCGGCATGTCGAGTCCGACCTGCAGCACGAGCTGCGGCTGCTTCCGGAGCCAAGCGGGGACGATGACGCCGAAGCGTCGGGGGTCGAGGTGCACGTAGAGCCAGCCGCGAAGCATCAGCCCGCGGGCCACATCCTTCTTTGGCGGCAGCGCTGCTCTCACCCCTTCCACGCGCTCGTCCTAGCGCACGGAGGCGACACACGCACGGCGGGGCGACCCGTTGCGGGGCCCTCGCGTGCGACGCATAGTCTCTCCGTTCTTTGAAAAGAGTCTCCGTGACTCGCCTGGCGCGCCCCGTGGCGCGCACCCGGGGGCGATCGGTTTCGACGGGGACGAAGAAGGCTCGGTTGCGTGTCCGCCGTCCAGACCGGCGTATATCTCTGGAACCTATAAGTGCCAACGACAACGCACTCGCTCTCGCGGCCTGAATAGCTGTTAGAGCCGTCGACGTGGAGAGGCCGCCAGTGCTCTCCACCGAGGCGTCATTCGAACTGGCTGGTCCTCGCGTTCGCCACCCGCCACGAGGACGAGATGAAGGGCGGCTAGTGTGGTCCGAGAGCCCGTTCGAGGGCGCGGGGCCGCGCGAATCTCAAGTACTCGAACTACGCACGTAGACGCCTAGCTGGATCGTTCTCGGACTGGGGTTCGATTCCCCACGCCTCCACCGACCTGCGCGCCGTGTGCCCCAGCACCGCCGCGTGGTCCACACGCCCCGCGGCGCGCGCCCGCGCCGCGGGCGCTCAGTCGCGCGTCTTGCCGCGTAGCCAACCGAAGAGGCCGCGCGCGGGCGTGGAGCTGGTCCCGCTGTGCCGGCGACGGCGTTCCGGCCGCGGTGCGCCTGGCTCTCGTCGCGGGGCGCCGCCGGCGGCGCTCTCGAGGGTGTGAAGCTCGTGGCGAAGCGCGTGCGCGTCCGCGTAGTGCGGGTCCGCCGCGAGGGCGGTCTCGATGAGCGCCTCGATCTCCGCGCGTGCGGCTGCCGGGCCTTCCAGCTCGAGAAGCAAGCCCGCCCGCAGCGTGAGCAGCTTCGGTGCGCGCGCCGCGCGGCGCTGCACGTCGCCGAGGGCCTCGAGGGCGCCCTCCGGGTCGCGCCGGGCCAGTCGCCGGAGCGCCTCCTGGTAGCGGCGCGGGGCGTCGTAGGGCGCTTCGTCTTCGTCCGGCGGCGCGGGCGCGACATGGGATGTGCGCGGCGCTTCCGGCGCCTGCGATGCGGTCGGCGCTGCGGAGCCCTCCGACGCCGGCGGCGGGGCGGAGCCCTCCGGTGCGGGTGGCGCGATGGAGAGACCGTAAAGCCCGGGACCGGCCAGAGGCTTCGACTTCCGGCCGCTCTCCGGCGGCGCACTCGACGGCCGCGGCGGCGCACTCGACGGACGTGGCGGCGCCCCCGACGGCCGCGGCGGCGCGGCGTCCGCCGACACCTCGACTCCGCCCGGCGTCGCCGGCGTCTCCGAATCGAGAGATGCAAACGGCGGAAGCGAGGGCTCCAGGGAAGGGTCCATGGCGGGCGGCGGCAGCAAGGAGCGACCCTCGGTCGGCTCCACCGGCTCGCCCTGAGCGCGCGTGTCCCGAACGAGCTCGCGGCCGATGGCCATCAAATAGAGCACGCGGCGGGCGATCTCCGGGTCGGCGGCCTCGGCCAGGACCTGCTCCGCTCGCTTCGGGGTCTCGGCGAGGCCATCGGCCACCTGCCGCTCCTCGGGCGTGAGCTCGAAGCGGTCGAGGTGACTGCCGGGACGCAGCCGCAGCATCTCGCCTCCGAGCCGGGCGAGCTCGTGGTCCACGTCCGCCCGGGGGAGTTGTACGCGGAGCGACGCGGCTACCAGCGCAGCAACGTTCGAAGGCGGCGGGCTGCCCGTGCCACCCACGAGGTTCTCGGTGTAGAAGGCGAACTGGGCTACGCGCCGCTCGAAGAGGGCCCGGAAGGACTCCGGTCGCCCGCCGGCGACGAGGTAGGCGGCGGTGAAGCGGCCGCCCTCGAAACGGAGCCGGTCCGGCGGGCCATGTCCCCCGTCGGGCCACAGCACGAGCGTGCCGTCGAGGGCGCGTCGCGACACGCCCAGCAACACGCGTCCCAGGGGCGAACGCCCCAGGTCCCCACGTGCCACCGGCTTCTTCGTCGCGTCCACGCCCTCGCCCTCCGTAGCGCAGTTTGGAGGATGGAAGGGCCGAGGTCACGTGCTGACGTGTGAATGCCCTGCGCCGATCCAGAAGGTGCGGTTTCGTGGCGCCAAATGTGCTGACGCTGGCTCTTCAGGGCTCAAAGTGCGCCGAAGCTGAGCGTCTCCGCGCGCTCCCACTCCCCGTCGAAGAAGCCGGCCGCGAAGACGCCCTCGTCGCTCCACGCCATGTAGTCCGGGAGCCGCGGACGGTAGGAGAAAGGAGGAAACACGAAGAGCGCATCACCTGCGTCGGCGGGGGTGATGACGTAGACGTCCAGCGCCTCGCCGCGGGGCCATACGAACGCGACGGACGCAGCCGCGGGTCCACCTTCGGGCGTGTCCACACCGGCCTCGGTCCAGCGGAAGGGCAGCCCTTCCCGGGGCGAGGGCCGCAGCCAGATGCGCCCCACGGAGGCATCGAGCGTGCTCTCGAGGCTCTCCGGGACCGTGCAGGCGTAGCCGTTGCCGAGCGTGGCCCAGTACCCGGACCAGTAGGCCGCGTAGCCCGCCGCCACCCGGTCCGCGTCGCCGTGGACGAAGCAGAAGGGCTGCTCGAAGGCTTGCGCCAGCGGTCCGTACTGATCGTCGCGCTTGCCCTCCTGCGGGCCCACGGGGATCGCCCCGCTTCGCACGCTCACGGCCTCGCCATCGACGGCAAGCGTGGCGACCCCCGCGCGGGTCAAGGCATCGCCGTCGAGCACGAGGCTTCGTACGTTGGTCGTGGTCAGCGTGACGGCGGCGCCGTCCGCGCGGCTCTCGATGACCACGTCCTCAAGCGGCGTGGCGGCGCTGCGAACGCGGACGTAGGCGTGCGTCGCGCTCACGGAGGGAGATGGCGTCCGGAAGTCGAAGTCGAGCTCCACGTCCGCGACGCGCCGCTCGCTCATCATCGTCCACATGGGGGCCCAGTCGACGCAGTCGGCGCCGGGCCGGTCCGGGTCCCGGTCCCACCAATGGCCGGCGCCGGGCTCCTCGTGGTAGCCGAGCGTCGGCACCGCGGGCGCGAGGAGCTCGCGCATGGCCCGCGCTTCGGTCACGGGCACGTTGTCGTCGGCGTCCCCGTGCAGGATGTACACGGCCCGGCGCGTCAGGTTGCCCGCGTAGCGCTCCGTGTCGCTTCCCCGGGAGGCGGAGAGGAAGGGCTCGCCGGGCACCGGGTCCCGTGGGTAGCTGTAGAAGCTTCGCCAGCCCGCGCTCGGACCGACCAGGGCGAAGCGCTCGGGGAAGAGCACGCCGATGTTCCAGGTGCCGTGGCCGCCCATGGAGTGCCCGCTCAGGTACACGCGGCGCGCGTCGATGGGGAGCGTGTCCATCGCGTGGTCGAGGGCCTCGAGCGCGTCGATGCGCCCCCAGGCCTCCCAGTCGAAGCCGAAGCGGTGCCGGTTGGTCGGCGCCACGATGTAGGCGTCGGGGCTCGGCCCAAAGGCGCGCGCTTGCCCCGGCGCGCGCACGGCGGCGCCGTGAAGCGTGAGCAGCAGGCCATAGTCCGTCCCCGGCGTCTCCTCCGCCGGCGGGCGCACGGCGTGGTACTGGACGCTGCCGTCGACGGGCGAGCGGCGCGTGACGCTGAAGACCTCGTCCCGGGCCCTCACCGTGAGGTCCACGGTGGTGCGGTAGGCCGCGCTCAAACACGGCGAGGTGACCTCCAGCGTGACCGGGAGCGTCGGCGTCTCGCCGGCGAGGTCCTCCGCGGTGATCGCCCGCTTGGCCTCCAGCGCGAAGGCGAGCTGGGCCGTCGCGCCGGCGCCGATGGACGGGTGCGCCGTCTCGCTCGCCTCGAAGAGATCGCTCTCGACGACGCGCGCCAGCACGGGCGAGAGCGCCTCGCCGCGCAGGTTCGTGACCCGGCTTCCCACCCAGGCGTCGATGCGCTCGCCCACGCGAAGGTCCGGTCGGTGCGGCGAGATCGTGTCCACGACCAGCTCCGCCGTCGTCGACCAGAGGTCGAGCTGCACGGCCGGGCGTCCCCGCGGCGGGTTGATGCGCACGGCGAGCGGGAGCGTGCCGCTCTCGGCCGTTCCCTCCGGCGTCGCGCCGGGCAGGGCGACGCGATGATGCCCGTCATCGTAGACGTCGCCCTGTTGCGTCGCGCCGGGGCTGGCGAGGGTCACGCCCCGGCCCGCCCGGGCGAAGAGCCGCTCCCCATTCGCGACGGGAAGGTCCCGCAGGAAGTAGAGCGTCGTGCCCGGCGAGCTCAGGGCCCCGAAGGTCTCGCCGACCTCGGCGCGGGCCCAGTCGATGCCCCGGGCGTCCGTTCCCGGGCCGTCGACGCTCAGCGTGCCCGAGACGAAGTCGCCGAAGGCCGGATCGTCCGTCCCGCCGGCCACCCAGCCGCGCCACCACGCACCGGCCAGGGGCACGGGCGTTGGCTCCGGGAGGACGACGACCGTTTCCGGCAGCGCATCCCCACACCCGGGCGCGGCAGCGGCGTCCATGTGCGCATCCGCGAGCGCCATGTCCGGCGCGGCCATGTCGCCAGCGCCCGGGTCCGCGGCCCCGTCATCGCCGCAGGCCCCGAGGCCGAAGGTCCCGATCAAGACGCACAGGCTGGCGAAGGAGGTCCCGCGAAGCATGGGCGGGACTGTAACAGTGTCAGCGTCTTTTCGTGGCCCAGGGGCAGCGGGAACGTGACGGGAGGGCGACGCTGCGTGATAGGCTTCCGCATGGCCATCGCGCCCCGCACGGCGGAAGAACTCCTCCGCGACGTCGACAAGCTCAATGACCTTCCCCCGCCGGACCTCAAGGCCTTGGCGGACGCTGCCGAGGTGCGGAAGGCCGCCCGCGGCGCCCCGCTCTTCAGCGAGGCGCAAGTGGCCGAGGGCTTGTGGGTGGTCCGGACCGGAGAGGTCAAGCTGACCAAGTCCGGCAAGGATGGGAGGGAACAAATCCTCTACCTGGCCCGGCCGGGAAAGGTCATCACCGAGGGCGTGCGCTTCGACGGGAAAGGCTACCCCGCGAGCGCCATCGCCATGCGCGCCGCGAGCGCCATCCTCATCAGCAACGAAGTGCTGACGGAGCTCGGCGACCGGCGGCCGGGCATGTTGCGCCTGCTCATCGACCTGCGCGCCAAGCGCTCGGACCGGACGCTTCAGCTCGTCGGGGATCTCTCGCTCCGCACCGTTCCCGCTCGCCTGGCAAGCTTCCTGTGTACGCTGGTGGCGACGCGGGAGGCGAAGAACCAGGACGCGCGTAACCTCGTGCGCGACCTCACGACGGAGACCGTGGCCGGGCGCCTCGGGACCGTGCGCGAGGAGATCAGCCGCGGCCTCGCCTATCTTGAACGGCAGGGCGCGCTCCAGGTGAGCCCGGACCTCATCGAGGTCGTCGACAAACAGCGCCTCGAGCAGATCGCCTTCGGCTCCAAGAAGGGCAAGAAGAAGAGCTGAGTTCAGCTCAGCGCTGCGCCGGCGTTGAAGTCCGCAAGGGAGGCCCCGCGCTCCGACGCCACCACGTGCGTCACGCCGTCCGTCGCCTCGACCCGGGCCGAGGGCGAGAGAATCGTCCGGGCGTAGTGCGTATGGGCGTCCCGCGACGTGCGCAGCGCAACGCGTTCGCCGCCGTGGCGCTCGGCGACCCAGGCCACGGCCACGTCGAGGTCACCGGCCGGCAGCGGGCTCTTGCCGTGGTCGTAGGTCGGCACGTCGTCCGGGCCGGCTTCGCCGAGGGCCACGACCGTCGCTCCGTCGCGGCGCCGCTCCTCGCGCCAGCCGGGAGCCACCTCGAGGTGCATCGTGTCGTTGAAGCGAAGCAACGTGGCCCGGCCCTTTTCGAAGCGAACGCTCGTGAGCGCCGTGTTCGCCACGTTGGCAAGGCGCCTCGGCCGGCGCCGCGCGACGCCGAAGAGCGTGCTCACGAGTGCGGCCACCACGCCCCCATGGGTGAAGACGAGGGCGCGCTGTCCGGGCTCGAGCTCCTTCTGGAGCCCGTGGAGAGCGCGGCGCACGCGACGGCCCAGGTCGGTCCAGCTTTCGCCGCCGCCGACCTTCACGCTCATGGAGCCCTCGAGTGCCGCCACGTCCTCGGGGAAGCGCTCGCGCACTTCGCCGTGCAGCAGACCCTCCCAGCGCCCCACGTCGATTTCCCGCCACGCCGGGTCCGTTCGAAGCGCGGGGCCGGCGAAGGCTCGGCCCGTCTCCCGGGCCCGATGGAGGTCCGAGGCGACCACGACGTCCGGCGCGAAGTCGCCCAGGCGCTCGGCGAGCCGGGCCGCCTGGCGCTCTCCCGTGTCGTTGAGCGGTGAGTCTCCGTGCCCTTGCCAGCGCCCCTCCGCGTTCGACACGGACTCGCCGTGGCGCACGAAGTGCACTTCCGTGGCCGCGCTCATGCCGCCGCGCCCGGGGTCTTCCGCGGCTTGATCACCTCGTCGAGGAGGCCGTACTCCTTCGCCTCCACCGCGGACATGAACTTGTCGCGCTCCGTGTCGTTCTCGAGCTCTTCCACGCTCTTGCCCGTGGCCTCGGCCAGGATGGTGTTGAGCTTCTTCTTGGTGGCGATGATCTCGCGGGCGTGGATTTCGATGTCCGAGGCCTGGCCCTGCATGCCGCCGATATGCGGCTGGTGAATCATCACCCGGCCGTTCGGGAGCGAGCGACGCTGGCCGGGCTCGCCGGCGGCCAGGAGCACCGCGGCGATGGACGCGGCCTGACCCAGGCACACCGTTGCCACGGGGCAGCGCACGTAGCGCATGGTGTCGAAGATCGCGAGACCCGCGGTCACCACGCCGCCGGGACTGTTGATGTAGAGGGTGATCTCCTTGTCCGGATCTTCGCTCTCCAGGAAGAGGAGCTGCGCGATCACGGCGTTGGCCACGGCGTCGTTCACCGGCGTCCCGAGGAACACGATGCGGTCCTTCAGAAGCCGGCTGTAGATGTCCCACTCGCGCTCGCCGCGGTGCGTCGACTCGACCACCCGGGGCAAGGCCATGTTGCGCGGCCGCGCGCGCTCTCGATCGACCATGGCCCGACCATAGGGCCCGGGGAGCGGACCCGCACGTGGCCTGGGCAGCTCAGGGGAGGCGCAGCGTGGGCCGCGCGACGGCGCTGGAGATGCGCAGGCTCGCTTCCCGCGCGGTCCCGCCGCGGGTGCTCACGAGGCGCACGCGGTAGGTGCCCGCGGGCAGGTCGTAGAGGCTGAACTGGCCCGCGCGCGTGCTCGCCGTGCCCACCGTGCGCGTGCCCTGCAGCACCGTGAGCCGGGCCTCGGCGGGCCGGCCTCGTCCATCGAGCACGCGGCCCTGGGCCACGAGCCGGGTGCCCTGGCCGAGGTCACGGCTCGTGGCTCGGGCGGGCCGCGCGATGCGCATGGATGTCGCGGCCATGGTGGTGGTCGTGGTGGTCGTGGTCGTCGTGGTGGTCGTTTGGGTGGTGCTGCGGGTCGCCGTCGGGCCCCGGACCGCGTCCGCGGCGGTGAACCCTGCCGAGGGGACCAGCGGCGCCGGGCCCCCGCTCGAGCTCGGCTGCGCGGCGGTACCCGACGTGCTGGTGGCCGACGTGCTGCGCACGCGCGTCGTCCCGACGCGGGCTGTCGTGACCCGGGCTGTCGTGACCCGGGCAGGCGTCGCGGTCGGCGCCGGCGTCGGCGTCGGCGTCGCGAGGGAGCGGAGCGACACGGAGGCGGTCCGCCCAGCCACCACGCGGAGCACCCGGGGCGCCGGCGCGCGTTCCCGCGTCGGGGCGAGGGTGACCCGG
>JBCCAW010000102.1:0-13319 GCA_039814655.1 Myxococcota bacterium
CATACCCGATCCCATCCCGAACTCGGAAGTCAAGCCCTCCAGAGCCGATGGTACTGCAGCGGTGACGCTGTGGGAGAGTAGGACGCCGCCGGATTTATGAGGCCCCATCCGTGAGGATGGGGCCTCTTTCTTTTCCGTCGACCCCGTTCCTGGTCTTGGGCGCTTGACAAAGCTCGATTGAAGGTGCGGGCGTCTGAGCGTGTTTTCGCGCCTTGCCTTGTGGCCTCCGAGGCCCGCCTTCACAATGGTTCCCGTTAGATGCGGGGGCGGGACCATACGCGAAACCGACGTTGGGCGGCGCTCGCTGGCGCGTTCGCTTCGTGCGTCGCGCTCCTTTGGTTTGTGGTTCTTCCGGCCTATGCGGCGTCGAAGGCCGAAGAGGCTGTTCATCGCCGGTTTCCGGATTCTATTGTGGAAGTTCGTGATGTCTGGCTTGGTTTTCGAGCGAGTACCGCTACCGTTTCAGTCCGGTCGGAGGGCTTTGAGTTAAGGGAGCTAAACGTCGAGGTTGCTGGGAGACCCTGGGACCTGGCGCAGAGCTGGCGGAGGGCGACCTCGCTGACGCTGGGACCCGGGGAGCTGCACGCGCGGACCCATCGACTGGCCGAGCTTCGCGTTCAGGCGTCGCCGGCCGACCGCCGCGCGTCGACGCGGCGCTCGAACGAGACATCGCGGCTGGCCGTGCGGCAGCTGGACCTGCACCTGCGCGGCGAAGAGCTCGGGGAGCTGAGGGTGCGCGGCGTGTCCGGTGCGCTCGACGATGGGGCGTCGACGCGACTGGAGGCCCGCTCCGCGCGCTTGGGCGACGACCAGCGTTCCCTCGAGGTGGCGGACCCGGTTCTGGAGCTCGTGCGCTCCCAGGCAGGCTGGTCTCTGCGTAGCGCCGCGGCCGAGTCGGTCACGGTGGTGCTCGGCGAGGCGCCAAGAGAGGGCTGGCGGTCGCTGCTCTCGGCGCTCGACCCGCGCACGCACGCTCGCGGGCGCGCGCCGGAAACCGAAGCCCCGCGCGAAGCGGCTCCCGGCGCGGCGCCGGACGCGGCGTCAAACGCGGCGCCGGACGCGGCGTCGGACGCGGCGTCGGCAGGGGTGGCTGACACCTCGGCGCTGCCGGCGAGCCTGAACGCCTGGGTAGGCGAGTCCTTTGAAGGCACGCTAGGGGCGCTCACGGTGCGCGCCCGGCCGGACGAAGAGCCGCTCCTCGACGAACTTCACGCCACGCTGACCGTGGCCGCGGGGCGCGTGGCCACGAAGGCACTGGGACGCCTCTCCGGCGGCACGCTGGAGTGGGACCTCGCCCTCGAGCCGGACGCGCGGCGGGCCGAGGGCCGCCTGCATGTCGATGCGCTCCCGCTCTCGCTGATCGAGCCGCTCCTAACGGAAGTGCCCCTCTACAGGCCTGAATCGGCTCGATTCTCGGCCGATGTGCGCCTCGACCGCGCGGGCGACGGCCTGCTCACCCTGGAGGGGAGCGCGTCGCTCCGGGGAGTGGCCCTGTCCGATCCGGCCATCGCGCCGGTCCCCGTGCGGGACCTCGACCTCGCCTGGCAGGGCACGGCGTCCTGGAATCCGGAGCGGCGCCGGCTCGAGGTTGAGGATTCAACGCTGACCCTCCGCGGCGTGGAGTCGCGCTGGCGCGCGGAGCTGGAGCTGGGTGACGCTCGCTGGAGCGCCCGGGTGCGCGCGACGCTCCCGCCGACGCGCTGCAACGACGCCGTCGGCGCCATCCCCGAAGACCTGCTTCAGGACGCCGCGGGCTTCCGCTGGACGGGCTCCATCGGAGGGCAGCTTCGCTTCGCGGCTCGCTCCGACGAGCTGGACGCCACGCGCCTGGAGGTAAACGTCGCCAACGGCTGTCTCTTCGAGAGCGTGCCGGCGTTCGCGGACCTGCGCCGGCTCCAGGGCCCCTTCGTGCACCGCGTGCGGGAGCCCGATGGCCGCCTCTTCGAGATGAGCGCGGGCCCGGGAACGGCCAACTGGTCGCCGCTGCACGTCACCAGCCCCTTTCTCGTCCATGCGGTGTTGGGGCACGAAGACGGGGCCTTCTTGCGCCACCCAGGCTTCAGCGTGGGCTCTATTCGCGACGCCCTGGTCCGGAACCTCGAGGCCGGCGGGTACCGTCGGGGCGGCAGCACGATCACCATGCAGCTCGCGAAGAACGTCTTCCTCCACCGGGAAAAGACCCTCGCGCGCAAGGCCCAGGAGGTGCTGCTGACCTGGTGGCTCGAGACGGCCCTCCCGAAGGACGAGCTCCTCGCCCTGTACCTGAACCTCATCGAGTACGGCCCGGGCATCTACGGCATCAAACGCGCCGCAGAGCACTACTTCGGGCGCCACCCTTCGGAGCTGACCGTCGCCGAGTCGGCCTACCTCGCCTGCATCCTCCCAGACCCGAAGGGCTTTCACGCCCAGTGGCAGGCCGGCCGGCCTCCCGAACGCATGCGGCGCCGGGTGGGGCGCTTTCTCCGCGTCATCCACGAACGAGGTCGCATCGACGCCGCGGCCCTCGCCGACGGGCTCGCGCAGCTCGAGGAGCTTCGTTTCCATCGCGTCGGCCGGGCCCCGAGTGCCTGGCCTCAGACCGGCCGGGCGCGGTCGCTGCCCTTCGCCACATCCGTGGTGGGCGATCCCTTCGAGGCCTTTCTCGCGCCAGAGGACCCGGAGCCCGGGCCGCCGGCGGATTCGCCGCCCCTCGAGCAGTTCTGAGAAGGCTCAGCGCTGCACCTCGAGGGCGCGGAGCAGCCATCGAGCGTCGTGCTTCCGCAGGCGAAGGCGCAGCGTCCCGGTCCCGGCCTCGGACACGAGCCGCATCTGGACCTCGGCGTCGTCACCGTCGACCTCGATGCGCTCCTGAAGCGGACGAAAGCGGGCGCCGCTCAGCGGCGCCAGTCGGCGCCGGGCATCACGGGCGAGGTCGCCGGCCGCCCCGCGTCCATAGACGCGCGTGGTCCCGCGGACCCGGGTCTCGAGGGGCTGCACGTCGACGTCGACGTGAGCCAACGCAGCCTGCAGGCGCGCGTTGCTCACCTCGCCGCGAAAGGCCCCGGCGATGGCCTCCACCTGCTCCCGGTCCGAGGTCACCAGGAGGTCGAAGGCCGCCCAGGCTCCCACGAGGACCAGCACGAGCCCCACCCAACGCGCGCGCTTGGCCATGGAGAGGCGATAGCAGCTTTCGAAAGGCCCGGCGCCTGTACTAGCGTCGCGCTACCACGGGAGCGGTGGGCCCGAGGGCCACCTGGCTCTTCGAGGGGGACAGCATGACCGGACGACGTCGTTTTCTCGCCCGCTCCCACAGGGGAACACGCCAGCTTGCGCGCGTCGGGGGCCGCCGGCCGCCGCCCGTGCTCGCCGCCGCCGTGATCCTTGCGGCCCTCGGGGGCCCCGGCGCCCAGGCGCAGGGGAGCGCCACACGCCCCATCCCCATCAACATCGAGTCCACGCCGCCCGGGGCCACGGTCTACTACCAGAGCGTCTCGCCGGAGAACCGCGTCGGTGTCACGCCCATCACCGCGGCGCGCATTCCCCGCGGCCAGCGCGTGCTCATCTTCCAGCTCGAGGGCCACGAAGATGCGCGCCTCGAGGTAAGCGTGCAGCGCCGGCGGGAGACCTTCACCGCCACGCTCCAGCCCTTCTCGCTCATCAACGTCACCGCCGCGAACACGGCGGCGGCGGGAGCGGCCGTGCGCATCGATGGCGAGCCTGTCGGCAACGTGCCCTACCAGGGCCGCGTGCAGCCGGGCCGGCACCTCGTTCAGGTCGGGCGTGAGGGCCACCGGACCTTCAGCCAGTGGGTGGACCTCAATGGCGGCCAGGTCCTCGCGCTCCCCGTGCTCCTCGAGGCCGAAGCCGCGCCGACGGGCTCGCTCCTGGTCGCTGGGGACACGCCCGGCGCGGAGGTGTACCTCGACGGCACGCCCCGCGGCCGCACCCCCACGGTGCTCGAGGACGTGCCCGCCGGAGAGCACACGCTCGAGGTGCGCTCTGACGCTCCGGGGCTGGCGCCCTTCCGACAGCTCGTCCGCATCATCGCCGGCGAGCGCCTCACCATCGCGCCTCGCCTGCGTCCGGCGACGGCGGGCGGCGGCACCCTCCGCGTCATCGTGAACCCGAGCGGCGCCGTCGTGAGCGTCGACGGGGAAGTCATCGGGCAAGCCCCGGCGGGCGCCGAGGGCCTCGCTCCCGGCGAGCACATCGTCATCGCCGAGGCCGAGGGCTACCAGCGGGCCGAGCAGACCGTGACCATCGACGACGGTCGCCAGCGCGTGATTTCCATGACCCTCGAGCCCGTGGGCCAGGAGCCGGGCCGCATCGTCATCAACGCCAACGTCGACCGCGCCTTGGTCTTCATCGACGGCGAGGAGCGCGGCTCCGTTCCCGTCGTGGTGCCCCAGGCACCGGAAGGCACCCACGCGATCGTCGTCCGCGCCGAGGGCTACCAGGAGTACCGCTCCACCTGCGTCGTCGGACCGGGCCGCGACTGCGAGCTCGACGCGGACCTCGCGCCATCGGGACGCCCGTGCGCGTCTCCTCCAACGTGTCCGGGGCGCAGCTCTACGTCGACGGAAGCCTCGAGGGACCGGTGCCCTGGGAAGGGACACTCCCCGTGGGCACGCACCGGCTGGAGGTGCGCGCGGAGGGCTACCGCCCCTACGAGGCGCAGGTATCGCTGCGTCCCGCCTCGGACGTGCGAGTGTTCGATGTGGCGCTCGTCGGCGTGGGCGCCATGACCGCCGAGGAGCGCCAGGAGCGCGCCGAGGAGCGCCGCGAGCGACACACGCAAGCCGTATCCCGCTCCGGCGCCACGTTGCCCTCGGATCTCGCCGTGCTCGATTTTTCGGCAGGCTGGCCGCACCTCTTCGAGTTTCGCCTCGGCATCGGCATCCTCGATTGGCTCGAGGCGGGCATCGGCCTGCGCACCTTCGGGCGCCTTACGGAGTTCGAGGGCCGAGTGAAGGCCGGCTGGCGGCCCGTACGTCAGGTGTCCCTCGGCGGCCAGCTCCGCATCGGCGGCGGTATCGGTCCGGGCCGGGACGCGGGCGCGCTCGAGATCGCCGACCGGGACGAGCTGAACATGGAGGCGGAGGCGCCCACGGACCTCAGCTTCAGCACGAACACCTTCTTCGTGAGCCTCGAAGGTCTGATCTCGCTGCACTTTTTGCGGGCCGGCAACTTCACGCTCTGGATGGGCTTCGACTTCCTTCGGGACAGCTGGGCCTACAACCGGGGCGACAGCGGCTGCCGCTTCGGGGGTCAGAGCGTGACCGTGGACGGCGAAGACATCCCCATCTGCCGGGCGACGGACGCGCAGATCATGGCCGACGCGAACTTCGACGAGGCTTCCGAGCGCCAGGCAGCGCGCTTGGGCGACTCGCAGGGCCTCGCCCGGGTGCGTGTGGGCGGCTCCCTCGAGTTCATTCTGAACGATCGCTGGAACGCCTGGGGCTCCTTCGAGGGCGTGCTCACGAGCCCGGACCGGCAGGTCGTGGGCGACGTGTTCGGCCTCGGCAACCCCGACCTCCAGGTCTATTTCCGCCTCGGCGCGACCTACAAGTTCGGCGTCCGCGACGAGCGTCCGCGGTCCGCCCCGGAGCCGGAACCCGAGCCGCTGCCGGAGCCGGTCCCGGAGCCCACGGCCTCCCCGGCGCCCTAGACCTGCTCGACAGAAATCGCGAACGTCTCAACGGACCTTCGGTCCGAGGTCCCGCGCGCCCCTCCTCGCCGGTGCCCCGCATCGACTCGTCGTGTCCCACGAAACCCCGAACCGAAATCCTCGCCGATACGCTCGCGATTTCTGTCTCGGACATCTGGTACCCTGAGCCGGCGAGTGGTCGCCGTGCGTTTCCGGACGGATGTGTCCGGCCGTGACCGCGCGGCACACTTGGCGCACCGGCGCCCGGCGACGGATCGCCCGGGTGCGGCGTGTGGCTCAACGCGTGGAAATCACATCGCTCTTGCAGGTCCCGGAGAGGCGTGGGGCATGAGCCCGGCACCCTGGCATGTGGACTGCATGCTCTCCCGACGTGCCCGCACCCCCCGCGTCCTCCATCTCCCATACCCGGCTCCAGGCCGTCTCGGGGGCCACGAGCAACGAGGTCCGCTTGCTGCGCCGCGCGGCCGACGGCGACGAGCGCTCCGTCCGCGCCCTCTACGACACGCACGCCGGCCGCGTCCGGCGCACGGTGGTCCGGGTGCTCGGCCCGCACGACCCGGAGATCGACGACGTCGTGCAGCGGGTCTTCCTCGCCGCCCTCGACGGCGCAGGGCGTTTCCGGGGCGACGCGCGGCTCTCCACCTGGCTGATGGGTATCGCGGCTCGCCGCGCCCTCGATGAGCGTCGCGCGCGCCATCGGCGTACGCGCTGGCAGTCCGTGACCGAGCGCGTGGGCGTGGGAAGCGGGCCCTGGCGCCCGGACCAGCGTCATGAGGCCCGCGTCGAGGCCGAGCGTCTTCTCGGTCTCCTCACCCCGGAGCAGCGTGACGTGCTCGTGCTCAAGGAGTTCGAGGGGCACACCTACCAGGAGATTCGCGACATGACCGGCGCCGGAATCTCCACGCTGCACGCCCGGCTTCAGGCCGCTCGTCGACGTCTCGCCGCAGGCTGAGCCTCCCGGCTCGCCGTCCCCTGTTCTTCCCCGCGCCGTGCCTCGCACGGAAATCCGCTTCGCCGAAGAGGCCTCGCGTGCGAGAAGCACGTGCGCGGAAGCACGTGCGCGGAAGAACGTGCGCGGAAGAACGTGCGCGGAAGAACGTGCGAGAGAGCATCGTGCGGGCCAGCACCGTGGAGGGAAACGCAGCGTGAGCGAAGGGCTCTTCATCGCCCTCGAGGGCATCGACGGCTCCGGCACCACCACCCAATGCGAGCGCCTCACGCGCGCTCTTCGGACCCGTGGCGATGCGGTTCACGCGACGCGAGAGCCCTCCTCGGGCCCCGTGGGGACCCTGCTTCGCCAAGCGCTGACCAAGCGCTTCGTCGTCCCCGGACCCGCCGGGCCCGCGGCCCCGGGCTGGGGAACGATGGCCTTGCTCTTCGCAGCGGACCGCCTCGATCACGTGGAAGCGGAGGTCGCCCCTCGCCTCGCGGACGGCGTGCACGTCGTCACGGACCGCTACGTGCACTCGTCCCTCGCGTACCAAACGCTGAGCGGCGACGGAGAGCCGGGCACGACGCTCCCGTGGGTACGCGAGATCAACCGCCACGCCCGGGCACCGGACCTCACCGTGGTGCTCGACGTCTCGGCGGAAGCCGCCAGCGAGCGCCGCGCCGCCCGCGGTGGCACGCCCGAGCTCTACGAGGTCGACGCCTTGCAGCGGCGCCTGGCGGACTTCTACGCGGACATCGAGCGGCACTTTCCCGGGCAACGCCTCGTGCACGTCGACGGAGAGCGCGAGGCCGGCGACGTGGCCGCGGACGTGCTGGCCGCCGTCGACGCGCTCCTCACCTGACGCCGGGCGTCAGTCCACGATGGCGAAGCGGAGCGCGCGGTCTTCGCCCTCCCGGCGGTACTCCACCAAGAGCTGGCTCGCGACGCGGAGCTCGTCCCAGACGCGCTGGGCCTGTTCGGGCCGCTCGATGGGGCGCCGGTTCACGCGGAGCACGACGTCGCCGGGTCGAAGGTCGATGGCCTGGAAGCGCGGGTCGTCCGGATAGAGGTGCGTGAGCCGGTAGCCCTCGAAGGCGCCCTCGCTGAGCGACGCCTCGACGCGCACGCCGCGAAGAAAGTGCCCGAGGCCGGCGTCCAGCACCGGGAGCAGCTCCGACCGGGCGATGGTCCCGTCGCTCACGGGCGCCAAGGGCGGCGCCACGCTCGGCACCACGCGCGGCGCCGCGGCGTCGCGGCGCGCAGGGTCGGTCGCCGGACTCTGCGAGGCGCCACAGGCAAAGAGCAGCGTGAGCGCGACGCCCGCGCCGGCACGAGGGAAGAGGCCCATGGGCCCGCCATGCCCTCTCGCCGCGGCCCGCGTCAACAAAGCGGCCGCGGTCCCCGGTCACTCACGGAGGCGCAGGATGCGCACGCCGACCTCGCCTTCGATGTCCACAAGCTCGCCTTCCGCCACCACGGCCTCGCCGGCGCGGAGGCGCACGTGCTCGCCCAGGCGCACGCCGGTGCCGACCACCTCGCCGGGGCGCAGCTGCCGCGCTTCGGCGAGGCGCATGGAGAAGCGCGCCAGCTCGACGCTGAGCTCGACGGGTGCGTCGTCGAGCTCGGTCAAGGGCAGGTCGTCGGACGTAGGGGGGTCGCCGCTTCCGCGGCGCCCGGGCGTGGTCGTCGTCATCGTTCGCTCCTGGTCTGCTCCGGCCGGCCGTCCGGCCACGGCGAGGGGCCGGCTCGAGAGCCGCTCATGCACGCGCAGCCTCCCATCCTCGTGGCGCAGGGCCCAGCGAAGACCGGCCACGTTCAGCACCGCCGCATCGCCGGGCCAGAGCGCCTCGTCGAGGAGCACCACGTCTCCGGGGCGAAGGCGCGCGAGCTCCGCTGCCACGAGCGTCGCCGCGCCTCCGTCCACGCGCGCCGGGACCGTCGCCCGGGCGAAGGCGCCGAGGCCCTCGTCCGTCGGGGTGACCTCCGGCACGTCGTGGCCGAGGTGGAGATGGACCGAGCCTCGAGCGCCGCCGGGAAGCGTCAGCGTGCCCGCGAGCGGCGCCGCGGGCCCGACGAGCGCGCGCAGCGCCTCGCGCCGCGTCACCACGCCCGCGACGCACCAGCCTGGCGCCGCGACGCCGATCACCTCCGAGGCGAGCCAAAGCAGCACGCCCTGGCCCACCTCGCCGAGCGCCGCTAGGTCTCCGGGCCGCCCTTCGCCGCCGAGGGTTCGGTCCACGAGCGCCTGCGCGAGGCCCGGGGCGATCTCGAGGGCCGCCGGCGCGCCCTCGCGCCGCGACGATTCGACCACCAGCGCGAGGGTGGGATCGGCGCTCGGACTGCGCGACGCGGGCCCGGAGCCCAGGCTTTCGAGCACCGGCCGGGCGCCGAGCGGCTCGCTCAGGGCATCGAGCGCCGCCGCGAGCCTGCTGTCGCCGAGCCCACCCACGAGCCGCGCCATCCGTCGCGCGCGCCGGACCTCCTGTCGGGTCCAGCGGGGCAAGCGGGCGAAGGGGTACGGAGCGACGCGCACGCCCGGAGCAGAGCACGGCCCCGCGTTGCGCTCCACGTTCCGGCGCCTTGCCGGCCCCCGGCGTCTGCTCCAAGCGTCAGCCCGTGGCCTCGCCCCATGAACCCGTGGACGTTTCCCGCGTGCCCGCCGCTGCCGGGCCCCTGCCCGCCCCGGACCCGGCGTTCGCGCGCTGGGCATGGGGCGTTTTGGCCTACACCGTGGCCGTGATCCTCTGGGGCGCCGTCGTCCGCGCCACGCTTCACGGCGATGGCTGCGGCGAGCACTGGCCTCTCTGCAACGGCGAGCTCGTCCCCGCGGCGCCGACGACCAAGACCCTGGTGGAGCTCGCGCATCGCGTGACCTCCGGCCTCGCTTTCGTCGGGGCCCTGGCGCTCTTCGTGATGGCGCGCCGGCGCTTCGCCGAGGGGCACGCGGCGCGGCGGGCGGCGCGCTGGGGCCTGGTGCTCATGACCACGGAGGCGCTCATCGGCGCCGGCCTCGTGGTCTTCAAGATGGTGGCGAGCAACCGGGACGTCGCGCGGGGCTGGTGGGTGGCGGGGCACCTCGGCAACACCTTCCTGCTACTGGCGGCGCTCTCGCTCACGGCGCACGCGGCGGCCGGAGGCAGGCTCCCGCGGCTCCGCGGCGTCCTTGGGGTCAAGCTCGGCGCGGTGCTGGGCGGCGTGATGCTCCTGGGCGCCTCCGGTGCCATCGTCGCCCTCGGCGACACGCTCTTCCCCGTCGCGACGTTGGCCGAGGGGCTGGCGCAGGACGTCGACCCGGAGAGCCACCTCTTCGTGAAACTGCGCACGGTGCATCCCCTGCTGGGCCTCGTTGTCGGGCTGGGTGCGTTGTTGCTCGCGGCGGAAGTCGGGAGCGAGCGGCCGGGGCTCCGGCCCCACGCCTGGCTCGTGGCGGCGCTCTTCCTGGCGCAGACCGCGCTCGGCTTCCTCAACGTCGCGCTCCTCGCCCCGCTGTGGGCCCAGCTGGCGCACCTGGCCCTGGCCGATGCGCTCTGGGTGGTGCTGGTGCTGCTCGCGGCCCAGGCGTGCCCCTCGCCGGACGAGGCGTGGAAAACGCGCGTCCGGGTCCCGGCGCTCGGATCGTCCTGAGGTCACCCGCGTCGTCGCCGGCGCCCCGTTCACGCGACGTCGACGGAGATGCCCCGGCCTTCGAGCGCGCGGCCAAGCGACGCCCCAACCTGCGCGGCTTCCACGGCGCGCCCGGGGTCCGCGACGACCGTGAGCGTTACGCCGGCGGGAGTGTCCTGGAGCCGGAGCTCGAGGCCTTCGAAGCGGTCGCCGAGGCGCAGTCGCACCTCGCTCCGGCCGCGGACCCGGCCTACGCGCAGGCTGCGCAGCAGCCGATCGGCCAGGGCCTGGGCTTCCGCGGCCCGCGCCAGCACGGCGGGAGCCTCGGTGGCGAGTCGCGGGGGCGCGAAGAGCTCCACCGCAAGGGCCAGCGGCGGCGCGGCGCTGGCGGCCGCGGCGTCGTCCGTCTCGCGCTCCGGCGTCGCTGCTCCCGGGCGCAGGAAGCGACGCGGGTCCGCGCCGCGGCTCGGAGGGGGTTCGGTGGGGACGGCCCGCGGGCGCAGCGCGCGTGCCAGGAGCGTCTCCTCGCCCGCGTCGTGAGCCCCAGGCGCCGGCCGCGCCTGACCGGCCTTGACCGCCGGTAGGCCGAGACCCGCGGGCCACGCTGGCCGCGCCGCCACGGCGTCGAGGGAGGCGCGAAAACGCCCGCGAGGCCGAGGAACGCGGCTCCGCGGCGAGGTCGCGGGCGAGGGCGAGGGGGGCGCGGAGGGTGTCGCGGCGGGGCGGCGCATGGGGTCGTCTTCGGCGCGAAGGGGTCGCGGTTGCGCGAACGCGCACGCCGGGCGCGGGCGCGGGGGACGGGGGTGCTAAGGTCGCGCCGTGGCGGACGGCTACGTGGGGCGGGAGGTCGCCGGGCAATTCCGGATCGTGCAGCGCATCGGCAGCGGCGGCATGGGCGCCGTGTACAAGGCCGAGCAGCCGGACATGAACCGGCACGTCGCCATCAAGATCCTCCACACCCGCTACCTGTCCCGATCCGATCTGGTCTCGCGCTTTCGCCGCGAGGCCCGGGCCATGAGCCACCTCTCGCACCCGAACACGGCGCGGGTCTTCCTCTACGGACAGCTCGAGGATGGCGCCTGCTACTTCGTCATGGAGTACCTGGAGGGCCGGAACCTCGCGCAGACCGTGCGTGCGGAGGGCCCCATGGAGCCTTCCCGGGCCATTCACGTGATGAATCAGGTCTGTGGAGCCCTCGACGAGGCGCACCGCGCCGGCATCGTGCACCGGGACCTCAAGCCCGAGAACATCTTCCTGACCAAGCAGGGGGGCATCGAGGACTTTCCCAAGGTGCTCGACTTCGGTCTGGCGAAGGTGACCGAGAAGCAGATGAAGCCAGGCTCGGTGATCCTGACCCGCGAGGGCATGGTCTTCGGAACGCCGGAGTTCATGTCACCGGAGCAGGCGCGCGGAAAGACCCTGGACGCGCGCTCGGACATCTACTCCCTCGGGGTGATCATGTACGAGCTGCTCAGCGGCAAGCTGCCCTTCGACGCCAAGCAGCCCGTCGAGCACATCCAGCTCCACGTGAACACGGCGCCCATTCCCCTGAGCGAGCGGGCGCCGGACGTTACCTTCCCGCGGGGCCTCGAGACCGTCGTGATGCGTGCCCTCGAGAAGGCACCCGAGGACCGCTTCGCGTCGGCGCAGGAGTTCGGGGACGCCCTCGCCGCCGTGTTGCGCGGCGAGGGTGCACCGGTACGTCGCCCGGCGCCTCCCGCTCCCGTGGCGTCGGCCCTGCCCGCGTCGCCGAGCACGCTGCCGTGGGTGGTGCTTGGCGCCGGCGTCGTGCTCGCCCTTGGCGGCGTGATCGCGCTGATCGTCGCGCTGACGCGCTGAGGGGAGCGGGCTTTCGGCGAAAGGGGCCTCGAAAGGCAGACCCTCCGTCCCTAGGTTCGGCTAGGGCGCCAGCGGTTGACGCTGCGGTGGCCCCGGTGCCATATCGCCCCGCCAGAAGACGGCGGAAGCACCGTTAGTCACGGTCTCTCGCCGCCCGCCTCGCCATGACAGCCGCCAACCTCACCAACGCTGCCGAGCTCTCGCGCGCCGGTGCGCCTCGCCGGGCCCCCCGCGACGTCCTTCGCGACGTGATCTCGCTCCTCAAGCCGCGCATCACCTTGATGGTGGTCATCACCGCGGCCGGCGGCATGTGGCTCGCCCCGGAGCGCATCCCCGCCTTCCGCGCCGTGGTCATGCTCTTGACCACCTCGGCCGTGGTCGCCGCAGCGAACGCGCTGAACTGCTGGCTCGAGCGCGACACGGACAGGCTGATGCGGCGCACGCGGCTGCGGCCGCTTCCGGACGGTCGTTTGGCGCCACGCTGGGCGCTGGCCCTCGGCCTCGGCCTCGGCGTGGTCTCCGTTCCGCTCCTCACGCTCCTGGTGAACCCGCTGACGGGCTTGCTCGGCGCCATCGCCCTCGTCTCCTACGTGGCGGTCTACACGCCCATGAAGCGGCACTCGTCCACGGCGTTGCTCGTGGGTTCGGTGCCCGGGGCCCTCCCGCCCCTCATGGGCTGGACCGCGGCCACCGGGCGGATGGACGCGCCGGGGCTCGCGCTCTTCGCCGTACTCTTCTTCTGGCAGGTGCCCCATTTCCTCGCCATCGCGTCCTTTCGCCGGGAGGACTACGCGCAGGCCGGCTTGAAGACGCTGCTCGAGGAGCGCGGTATCGGCGTCGCCCGCGCCCAGGCCATCGTCTACGCGGGCCTGACCTTCGTGTCCTCGCTGCTGCCCTTCGTCTACCGCGTCGCGGGCCCGGTCTACCTGGCGACCGCCGTGGTGCTGGGCCTCGCCTACCTCGGCGCTGCCGTGCGTCCGACCGCGCCGGAGGGGCTCGAGGAGGATGCGCGGCGGGAGGCGGAGAACGGCTGGGCGCGGAAGCTCTTCTTCGTGTCGCTTATCTACCTCACGGTGCTCTTCGCCGTGCTCATGCTCGACGCGCAGCCGTGAGGCCGGGTCGGCTGGCCCGGCTCCTCGCTTGGGCATGGGTCCTGAGCGGCGTGGGCTGCAACGACGCGCCGCCTCCGCCGGTGCTGCAACCCGTCGCGCCCTTTCGGTTGGTGGACCAGACCGGCGAGGCCTTCGGGAGCGAAGAGCTCGCCGGGGGCGTCTGGGTCGCGAACTTCGTGTTCACGAC
>JBCCAW010000749.1:0-2378 GCA_039814655.1 Myxococcota bacterium
CGCGAGCGGAGCACGTAGGTCTGGAACGCGGGCACGGCCAATACGGCCAAAATCCCGATGATGATGACGACGATCATCAGTTCGATGAGCGTGAAGCCCGCCATCGAATCGGAGAGGGAGCGGGGCTTCGGAGAGCGTCGTTGAGTGGTCATCGGGGTCGTCCTGCCTGCGGCGCGCGGCGCCGCGGGACACGCAAGAGCATAGCCCGTGCCATCGAAACGCGCGCTAGTCGTCGTATTTCGCCAAGCGGTAGCGAAAGGAACGGAAGCTCATGCCGAGGAGCCGCGCCGCCTGCGTTCGGTTCCCCTCGGTCTGCTCCAGCGCGCGCTGGAGGATGCGCCGCTCCTCCCGGGACAGATGCGCGTCCAGGTCGAAGCCTTCCGGGAGAGCGCCGGAGGGCTCGAGGGGCGCCGAGCCGACGGGACCACTGCGCATGCGCAGGTCCTCGGGCCCGATCTCCAGGCCTTCGGAGAGCGCGACGGCGCGCTCCATCACGTTCTCGAGCTCGCGCACGTTGCCCGGGAACTCGCGCTGGGCGAGCTCGCTCTTCGCTGCCTCCGAGAGGCGCATGGCGCCGCGGCCCTGGAGCGAGGCGTGCTTGCCGAGCAGGTGCGCGGCGAGCGGCCCGATGTCTTCGCGGCGCTGGCGGAGCGGAGGCAGCTCGAGGCGGATCACGTTGAGGCGGTAGAAGAAGTCCTCGCGGAAGCGCTTCTCCGCGACCTCCTCCTCGAGGTCCCGGTTGGTGGCCGCCACGACGCGCACGTCGACGGCCTGCTCCTTCTCCGCGCCGACGGGCCGGACCTTCCGCTCCTGCAGCGCCCGAAGCAGCTTCACCTGCAAGGGAAGGGGCAGCTCGCCCACCTCGTCGAGAAAGAGCGTGCCGCCGTCCGCGGCGCGGAAGAGCCCCTCCTTCGCCGAGCCGGCGCCGGTGAAGGCGCCGCGCGCGTGGCCGAAGAGCTCGCTCTCCATGAGCGCTTCGGGGAGCGCGCCGCAGTTGACGACGACGAAGGGCGCCTCCCAACGCGGGCTCTCCTCGTGCAGGGCCCGGGCGACCAGCTCCTTCCCGGTGCCGCTCTCGCCGGTGACCAGCACGCTCGAAGGCGCCTTCGCCGCGCGGCGAATGAGCTGGCGAAGGCTCTCCATGGCGGGGCTCGTGCCGATGAGCGGGCGGCTCGCGCGCTGGCGAAGCTGCCGGTTCTCGCCGAGCAGCCGTCGCTTCTCGAGGGCCTTCTCGAGCGTGGCCACGAGCACGTCGTTCTTGAAGGGCTTTTCGAGGAAGTCGTAGGCCCCGTCGCGCATGGCCTCCACGGCGCGCTCCGTGGCCGCGTGGGCCGTGATGAGCACCACCTGCGTTTCCGGCGACCGCGCCCGCACGTCGCGGAGCACGTCCATTCCGCTCCCGTCGGGCATGAGGAGGTCCGTGACGACCGCGTCGAAGGGGCCATCGCTTTCGAGGCGCGCCCGGGCGCGCTTCACGTTCTCGGCGACGACGACGTCCAGCCCCGCGCGGCCGAGGAGCACGCGCAGCATCTCCCGGAGCCCCCGCTCGTCGTCGACGACGAGCACGCGCCCTTCGAGGGACCTCGCGCTCACGGAAGCTCCTCCCGCGCGGGGCGCGGAACGGCCCGCGCCTCGAAGGAAGGCCCGCTCGAACGACTGCTCACTCAGACGAACCCGGTACGCTGCACCCCGTCCCCCTTGGGTGGCCGGGCCGCGACGGCGTGCACGTGGTCGAGGGCCACGAAGACGGTCCCGCCGCCCTCGCGCTTCTCGAGCGCGACGAAGCCCTCGTGCAGGGACACGGAGGCGAGGTCGCCCAGCACCATCGCCTGCCCCGGTTGGCCGAGGTAGAAGGTGAGCCGGTGACCGTCCTCCACCGTGAAGCGCGCGTCGCCGGCGTCCTGAACGCCCGGGGCTGCGGCAAGGATCCGCGTGAGGATCGAGGGCTCCATGGAGCCGAGCCTTCCCGCGGGGCGCGGCGAGGTCAAGGCCGTGGGCGTCGGGTCCCGTCGACGCTGGCGCTGAGCGTCGTGGTGCTCCTCGCCTCCTGCACGGCCCGGGACGTCCGCCGGGGACGCCGGCTGCTGCAGCGCGGCGACGCGGCCGGCGCGCTCGTTGCCTTCACGGCCGCCGCCGAGGCCGCTCCTACCGAGGGCGCGCGCTGGCTCGAGCTCGCCCGGGCCGCGCTCGTCGCCCAGCGATACGGCGTCGCGCGGGAGGCCTTCGGCCGGCTCGCGGCCCTTCGCCCCAGGGACCCGCGACCGCTGGTGGAGATCGGCTTCACCTGGGAGCTGGAGCGTGCCTACGCGCGGGCCCTCGAGGCCTACGGCGACGCCATCGAGCGCGCGCCGCGCTCTGCCTACGCGCACCGCGCGCTC
>JBCCAW010000224.1:0-8770 GCA_039814655.1 Myxococcota bacterium
CCATGCTCCTGCGGGTCGACGTAGAGCAGGATCGGCTCGCCGAGGCCAGCCCAGCTCAGTGCATAGAGATCGAGGGAGTGCCCCGCGACGGCGAGGCAGCAGCTCCGGAGGCGCTCGAAGGCCAGGGCCTGGCCGGCGGGCCCCCACAGGCCCGCGAGGTAGCGAGCGGCGCCGGCACCTCCGACGCGGACCGGGTTCGTCGGCGCGTAGCCGTAGCTGGGGTCGTCGGTACGCGCGCGAAGCACCAGCGGCTGACCGGCGCCGCTCACGCCGCCGCGCGCCGGCGCGCTCGTGCCGTCGGGGTCCGCCCCGGGGTCCGCGGGCCGCCGGACGTCGCGTTCGCGCCGCGCGGGCTCCACGGGTTCGGCCTCGCCGAGGGCTCGGGAGAGCGCGTCGGACGCGGGAGGCGAAGGCGGCGCCGATGCGGACGCAGGCGGCGCCCCCGCTGCGGCGCGCGCGCAGCCCACGAGGGCCAGGAGCGCCACCGTGGCCGCCGCCGGCGCGACGCGCCTCAGCAGCGCGTCCAATCAAACTTCGGCCGGTCCGGCTGGCCGTACTTGGTCAGCGCGCCGTCCGGGCCCACGGCGTTCGGCCGCTGGAAGATCCAGTTCTGCCAGGCGCTCAGCCGCGCGAAGATCTTCGAGGCCACGGTCTCGGGCCCGGGGAAACGAAGCGACGCCTCCATGCCCGTGAGCGCGTCCGGCGAGAGGCTCGACCGCTCTTCGAGGGCGATGCGCACGTCGTCCTCCCAGTCGATGTCGTCGGCGATGACCGTCACCAGCCCGAGCGCGTCGGCCTCCCGCGCCGGGAGCCGCGCCGTCGTCTCGCGGGCCCGGGCGAGGGCCTCCGGGTCGCCGTAGTGAAGGGTCTCGAGACGGCTGAGCCCCGTCACCGTCGGATGCGGCCCGTCGTTGGCCGGGCCGAGCTGGAGCGCCACGGCCTCGTCGTCGTCCTCGAGCATGTAGGAGCGGTCCGCCGCGAGCAGCAGCTCGAGGAGCACGCCGGCGAAGCAGCTCCCCTCGTCGACGAGGGCGAAGAAGCTCCGGCTGGTCAGGTCGAGGCGGCGCAGCACCCGCGCCTGGAGCAAGAGCGTCTCCCGGGCGAGCCAGTGGTCGCTCTGCGCCGCGAGCGCCGCGTCGTGGGCCAGCACGCGGCCCGCGTCGCCGCGGGTCTTGAGCACCACGAGGCCGACCTCCATGTGGTTCAGACGAAGCCGGAGCAGCGCGTCGTCGAGCTCGAGGAAGGCCCGGAGCGACCAGGCCTCGGCTCCGGCCGCCTGCCGCGCCTCGCCGCTCGCCGGCGCCTCCCCCGGGGGCCCGTGCACCGTGAGCTCGGCGCGCCGCGCTTCGTCGTCCACGACCAGCTCGACGTGCCGGTAGCGGATCCGGTTGCCGTCCCGCTCCGGCGCGAGCGGCGGCAGCACGATGCCCGGCCCGGGCGAGGGCGCCTTGAGGGCCCGCCCCTCCTCGGCCATGCGCGCGGCGTGGGACGCAACGTCGTCGTCGAAGCGGCTCCGGGGCGCGAGGTGGTCGACGAGCCTCCATTGCTGGGCGCGCGCACCGCGGATGCCCTCGGAGGTCGTACAGAACACGTCCGCCCGGTCCCGGCGCACCCTGCGCTTGTCCACGAGTCGCGTGAGGCCGCCGGTGCCCGGAAGCACGGCCAGGAGCGGCACCTCCGGCAGGCTGACGGCGCTGCTCCCATCGTCGACGAGGAGGATCTCGTCGCAGGCCAGGGCGAGCTCGTAGCCCCCTCCGGCGCAGACGCCGCGGCACGCGGCCAGGCTGCGCAGCCCGCTCCGCTCCGACGCCTCCTCGAGCTCGAGGCGCGTCTCGTTCGTGAACTTGCAGAAGTTCACCTTGAAGGCGTGACCGGAGCCCGAGAGCATCGGGATGTTCGCGCCGGCGCAGAACACCTTGTCGAGGCCGCTCGAGAAGACGACGCAGCCGACCTCCGGGTGCTCGAAGCGCAGGCGACGGAGCGCGTCGGCGAGCTCGATGTCCACGCCGAGGTCGTAGCTGTTGAGCTTGAGCTCGTAGCCCTCGCGAAGCCCGCCCTTGGGGTCGACGGACATGGTCAGCGTCGCGACGTCGCCGTCGACCTTCAGGGTCCAGTGCCGGTAGCGGTCCGGGTGCGTCTCGAAGGCGATCTCCATCGCCCGACGATACGTCAGGCCCCCGGGAAAGGGTGTGGTCGAACACAGTCGTAGCGTCCACAGCTGGGCGCCGCCGTTCAGGGAGCCCTCGTTCCATGACGGCCCGCGCAGGGTGGGGCGGGCGCGCTTCCGCGAAAACGTCGTTACACCGAACATCATTCGGCGCGTGTGCCCTCGCACGTGATTCGCGTCACGCGAAGCGGCCCTAAACTTGACGAACGTGAGGCGCCACACGGTCCGGTCGCCCGGACGCCCCTACCGTCCCGGCACAAGGGGACTCGATGTCGTTGAGCGATTCCATTCCGAATAACGTCGATCTCGGCCAGGACCGAAAGCTCCTGCGCGCGCTCGAGAAATGGCAGCCGAACTTCCTCTCCTGGTGGCGGGACATGGGCCCCGAGGGCTTCCAGGAGGACCAGATCTGGCTCCGCACGGCGACCAGCGTGCACGCGGACGGCTGGGCGCATTACGACTACGTGCGCATGCCCGACTACCGCTGGGGCATCTTCCTCGAACCGCAGCAGGGAGACCGGCGCATCGGCTTCGGCGACGAAGCGGACGTGAAGGCCTGGGACGAGGTCCCCGGCGAGTACCGGGGCATGCTTCGGCGCATCATCGTCACGCAGGCGGACACGGAGCCGGCGAGCGTCGAGCAGCAGCGGCTCCTCGGGAAGACCGCGCCGAGCCTCTACGACCTCCGCAACCTCTTCCAGGTCAACGTCGAGGAGGGCCGGCACCTCTGGGCCATGGTGCACCTGCTGCACCAGTACTTCGGTCGGGACGGGCGTGAAGAGGCCGAAGCGCTTCTTCAGCGCCGCAGCGGCGACGTGGACAAGCCCCGGATCCTGACGACCTTCAACGAGCTCACGGACGAGTGGCTCTCGTTCTTCATGTTCACCATGTTCACGGACCGGGACGGCAAGTATCAGCTCTCGGCCTTGAGCGAGTCCGGCTTCGACCCGCTGGCGCGATGCACGCGCTTCATGCTCACGGAGGAGGCCTTCCACCTGAGCGTCGGGGAGAACGGCGTCGGGCGCGTCGTGCAGCGCGCTGCGGAGGCGACGCTCGCGGACCCGAACGGGGACGCCCGGGCGCAAGGCGCCATCGACCTCGAGACGATCCAGAAATACATCAACTTCTGGTTCTCGAGCGCCGTGGAGCTCTTCGGCGGTGAGGTGAGCTCGAACGCCGCCGACTACTTCGCGACGGGCATCAAGGGCCGCCACCACGAGCGAAAGAAGTACGACGACCACGCTGCGCTCCGCGACGTGTACGCGCTCCCGGTGGTGGAAAACGGCCGCGTGACCACCCAGGAGGTCCCGCTTCGGAACGCCATGAACGAGGTGCTGCGGGACGAATACGTGCGCGACTGCGAGCGCGCCTGCCGGCGCTGGAACCAGGTCATCCAGCGCACGGGGCTCACGGGCGTGGAGCTACGCATCCCCTCCCGGCGCTTCAACCGGAGCATCGGCACCTACGCCGAGCACGCCTTCGACCCGAGCGGTGAGCTCGTCAGCGACGCGGTGTTCACGGCTCGCCGGGACGACTGGCTGCCCACGCCGGAGGACCGGGCCTACGTGCAGTCGCTCATGGTCCCCTGCTACGCGCCGGGCGAGTTCGCGCCCTGGATCGCGCCCCCGCGCAAGGGCGTAAAGGGCCGCCCCATCGACTTCGAGTACGCCAAGCTCGCGCCCCGCTGACGCGATGATCCGCGGCCGAAGGACCCCTCGAGCACCCGGCGGGGGCCGTATCGTGAGGGCATCGCTCGCGCCGGCTCGCTCGGTGACCCGCTGCGGGGTTCGAAGCCCGCAGGACCGGAAACGCTTGTGTCGACGCCGAGGAGGCGTCACACCTGGCACACGCTGGCGCTAGCCGGCGGAATCGCCGTGAGCCGCGTCATCGGAATCGACCTGGGGACCACGAACTGCTGCGTCGCGGCCGTCGTCGATGGTCAACCCCGCGTGTTTCGGAACCGTCAGGGGTATACGACCACGCCCTCGGTGGTCGCCATCACCGAGGAGGGCGAGCGCATCGTCGGGCAGCTGGCGAGCCGCCAGTCCATCACGAACCCGGAAGCCACCGTGCACGCGGCCAAGCGCCTCATCGGCCGGCCCTTCAACGACCCGCGCGTGCAGCGGGCCCGGGAGACCATGCCCTACGAGATCGTGGAGGGCCCCGGGGGCGACGCGCGCGTCAGCCTGCGCGGGCGCATGTACGCGATCCCGGAGATCAGCGCGATGCTGCTGCAGGAGATGCGCGTCGTCGCCGAGGAGGCCCTCGAGGAGCGCGTGAACCGCGCCGTGGTCACGGTGCCGGCTTACTTCAACGACGCCCAGCGCCAGGCCGTGCGCCAGGCCGGCAAGGTCTGCGGCCTCGACGTACCCCGGATCATCAACGAGCCCACGGCCGCCGCCCTCGCCTACGGACACCAGAGAGGGCAAAGCGCGCGCGGCTCGAGGATGGTCGTCTACGACCTGGGCGGGGGCCCCTTCGACGTGACCGTGCTCCAGGTCACCGGCGACGGCATCTTCGAGGTCATCGCGACGACCGGGGACAGCTACCTCGGGGGCGAGGACTTCGACGAACGCATCGTCGACTGGCTCGTGCAGGGCTTCCGCGATGACCACGACGTCGACCTGCGCGATTCGCCCATCTCCTACCAGCGCCTGAAGCAGGCGGCGCAGAAGGCGAAGATGGACCTGAGCGAGGTCGTCGCGGCGGAGGTGCAGCTGCCCTTCATCGTGTCGTCGGGCCCGAAGGCCCCGCTGAACCTCCACTACGGCATCGAGCGCCCGCAGCTCGAGGCCATGACCGAAGACCTCGTGGACCTCACGCTGGATATCGCCGAACGGGCCTGCAAGATGGCCGGTATCGCGACGCACGACGTCGACGACGTGCTGCTCGTGGGCGGCATGACGCGCATGCCGCTGGTCCAGCGCAAGGTCGGCGTGCTCTTCGGCCGTCCTCCGAGCCGGGGCATCCACCCGGACGAAGCCGTGGCCATCGGGGCCGCCATCCAGGGGGACGCGCTCGCCCGGGAAGCCAGCGGCATTTTGCTGCGCGACGTGACCGCGCACAGCCTGGGCCTCGCGACGCATGGCGACGTGATGGACGTCATGATTCCCGCCAATCAGCGCATCCCGACGCGCGTACCCAGCGTTTTCACCACCAGCCGGGATCATCAGACGCGCATCCGGCTGCGGGTGCTCCAGGGCGAGAGCGACCGCGCGAGCGAGAACACGCTGCTCAAGGACATCAGCGTGCCGGGGCTGCGCTCGGCGCGGGCCGGCGAAGTGGACCTCGAGGTGACCTTCGAGATCGACCACGACGGCATCTTCCAGGTGTCCGCGAAGGACCCGGAGACGGGAAAGGCCGTGAGCGTGGAGGTGCGCGGGCACTCGGGCCTCGACGTCTCCGAGCTCACGCAGGCCGCTCGGGAGAGCATGCTGCACCTCGAGCAGCGCCGCGGCGACGAGACCACGGAGCGCGACCGGCAAACCGTCGAGGTCGCGCTCGCGGCCCTCGACCGGATCTTCCCGGCGGCCTACCAGAGCCTCGCCGCCGACCCGGACATGCGGCTGCTCCTCGACCAGGCGCAGCAGACCTATCGCCTCGGCCGGACGACGCTCGAGCAGGGCGACACGGAGGCGCTCGGCAAGATGGCGTCGCTCCTCGAAGAGACGCGCGCGACGCTTCAGCGCGCCATCGACAAGAGCTGAGCGCGCCGTCAGCCGCGACCTTCGTCGAGGCACTCACGAAGCCAGCGCAGCAGCGTCGCCCCGGAGAAGGGCTTGGCGAGCACCGGGGAGTCGCTCGCGGCGCCGTCCCGTGGCTCGCCGAGGTAAAGCAGCCGGGGCGCCGGATGGCCGAGGGCCGCATTCCGGTCGGCGGCGGTGCCGCGGACGGCGGCCGCGTCGATGACCCCTGGGAGGGCCCGCTCGGCGAGCACGGCGTCGAGCGAGCCCTCCAGGTCTTCGAGGCGCGCGATGGCCTCCGCGCCCTCGCCGGCGTCGATGACCTCGTAGCCCTGGGCCCGCAGCGTGCGCCGAACGGCGCCGCGGAGCGCCGCGTCGACCACGAGCAAGAGCACGCTCTCCGTGGGCTCGGTGACCGAGGTCATGCTCGGCTCATCGGTCTTGGGCGCGGCCGGCGCGGGCGCGGAGCTGCGGGGCAGGAACACGCGAAAGGTGGTCCCGTGCCCGAGCTCGGAGAAGACCGTGACCTCGCCGCCGGCCTGTTTCACGAGGCCATACACTGTGGCCAGGCCGAGGCCCGTGCCCTCGGAGGGCACCTTGGTGGTGAAGAAGGGCTCGAAGACCCGGGCCACCGTCGCCTCGTCCATGCCTTCGCCTTCGTCCTGCACGGAGATCCGCACGTAGCGGCCTGGCTCCGTGCCCGGGTGCCGCGCGGCGAAGGCGGCGTCGAGGCGCACGTTGCGCGTCTCGACGCGCAGGCTCCCGCCCTCGGGACCGAGCGCGTCCCGCGCGTTGAGGGCCAGGTTCGTGATGACCTGCTCGAGCTGCGCGGCGCCGAAATGGACGCTGGAGGTCTCCCGGAGCTCGAGCTGGAGGTCCACGGGGCCGCCGAGGGCCCGCCGCAGCAGGGGCGCGAGACTCTCGATGACCCGCCGGGCGTCGATCACCTCGTCCTTCTTCGTCCCCTGGCGCGCGAAGGTCAGTAGCGAGCGCGTCAGCTTGGCGCCTCGCTCGACGGCGTCCAGCACGACGTCGAGCTCGGCCACGTCCTCCCGCTCCTTCGATAGACCACGTAGCGCCAGCTCCGTGTGCATTCCGATGACCGTGAGCAGGTTGTTCACGTCGTGCACGACGCCACCGGCGAGCTGCCCCATGGCCGAGAGCCGCTCGCTCCGCTGAAGAGCGATCTCCAGCCGTTGCCGCTCGCTCAGGTCCTTGTCCACGGAGGCGACGCCCACGGTATGGCCGGCGGGGTCGAAGACCGGCGCCAGCTGCAGCTCGACATCGGCGAGGCTCCCGTCCTTGCGACGGCGCTTGGCCTTGAGCTGGAGCCGCTGGCCTCCGAGGGCGCGGCGTAGCTCGTCCTCGACCAGCTCCGGGGGGCGCGGGTCCAGCGCCGCGAAGGGCCGGCCGAGTACCTCCTCCGGTGCCCAGCCGTAGAGTCGCTCGGCGCCCGCGTTCCAGAGCCGCACGACGCCCCGGACGTCGAGGCCCACGACGGCGTCGAGGCTGCTCTCGACGAGGGCCTGCAGGAACCCACCGCCGGGGACCTCACGAATCACGACACACGCGCCCACGACGGCGCCGTCGCGACGGAGGGGTTCGGCCGCGATGCGGACGAACACGCGGCGCCCGGCGGCGTCGAGGCGTTCCGTGGAGAGCGCCACGGACTCGCCCCGAAGCACCTGGGCCGCCGCCGCGAGGTGCTCGGCCATCTTGTCCTCGGGCACCAGGTCCGGCAGGCGCAAGGCCAGGAGCGCAGAGGCGTCGTAGCCCGTCAGCCGGCACGCGGCCTCGTTGCACTCGAGGATCTTCCCTTCGCCGTCGCAGACGAAGAAGGCATCGCCGGACGCATCCAGCACCCGCGCGAGAAGCTCGCTAGAGTCGCCCAAGGCCACGTCGCTCCTCGGCATGGCGCCATGCTAGCGGATGCGCGCCGCGCTTTCCGTGCGCTTGCGGACGGAGCGGTGCTACCGGCGCGGACGGCGGGCCGGCGGCTTGGCGCGGGCGCCGTCCTCGGGCCAGGCGTGTTTGGGGTAGCGGCGGCCGAGCTCCTTCCGAAGGGCCGGGTAGTGGCGCTCCCAAAACCCCGCGAGGTCCGTGGTGACCTGCACCGCGCGCCGGTTCGGGGCCAGCAGATGAAGCACGAGGGGCACGCGGCCGTCGGCCACGCGTGGCCCTTCGCCGAGGCCGAAGAAGTCCTGCAGGCGACTGGCGATCCACGGGTCCCGGTCTTCTTCGTAGGTCACCTGGACGGCGCGCCGGCCCGGCAAGGCGACGGTGGCCGGCGCGAGGCGCTCGAGGGCCGCCCGCGCTCCGCCGGAGAGGCGAGCCCGCAAGGTGCCCACGAGGTCGACGCCCTCCAGATCCTTCACGTTCCGGTGGCCCCAGGCGAGGTCGACGAGCGCCGCGCGAAGCGCCGGGGCGTCGACGGGGGCCAGGCCCTCGGCTCCCTGCGCGGCCGCGAAGGCGACACGTCGACGGTAGCCCTCGAGCCCATCGACATCGACGAAGCGGGGCAGGCCGGCGGCGAGGGCCGCGTCCGCGAGGGCCTCCGCGGCCTCCTCGTCCTCGAGACGCCCGGACTCCTCGTCTTCGAGCACGAGGGCCCCGTAGCGGAGCTGCGCCCGCGCGGTGAGGCGGCCCGTCGCCGGGTCCAGGCTCACGGTCCGGGACTCGACGAGGGACTCCGGCGCGACGAGGGCCAGGTGCTCCGCCTCGATGCCGTGGGCGTAGCGGACACGCACGCCGCCACGACGCCGCCCCTCGCCGCGGGTCTCGAGAGCCCGGACGCAGACGACGAGCGGAGCCTCGGTGACGGCGCTCTCCTCGGCGAGCTCGGCTTCGCCGCCTTCGGCGAGCTTGAGCCGCGCGCTCCGCACCCCGCGCCGCTGAGCCACGCGGTCCGGGAAGCCGGCCA
>JBCCAW010000284.1:0-7604 GCA_039814655.1 Myxococcota bacterium
CCGATCGTCGGCCGCGAGGCGGGCCGGAATCGGGCGCGTCGCCACGGGATCGCTGAGCACCAGCCGACCGTGCGGCTCGAGCACGCGATGGACCTCGGCGAGCGCCTGGTCGAGGTGCGCGCGGGTGAAGATGTTGAAGAGGCAGTTCTGCGCCACGACGTCGACGCAGGCGTCGCCGAGGGGGAGCGCCAGCGCGTCGCCCGTGCGGAGGGAGACCATCTCCGGGTCGAACCACTCGTTGGTACGCGCGGCCTCGGCGAGGAGCTCGCCTGCCACCTCGAGCATCGTTGCGTTCGTGTCCACGGCGACCACGCCGCCGGGACGCCGGAGAAAATACGCGAACTGCAGCGCCTCCATGCCCGCGCCGACGCCGATGTAGAGCACGCGCTTCGCTCGGGCGAGGTCCCGCGGGCTGACCGTCGTGCCGCAGCCGTAGTTGCGCGCCAGCATGGCCTTGGGCACGTCGAGCCCTGGCAGCTCCCAGACCGGCGTCTGCGTGCAGCAGAGCACCGGCTGAGGCACCTCCGCCGCTTCGCGATAGAGCGTCTCGACGGCCTCGAGGTAGCCCGCGTCCACTGGGGATCCATGCATCGAAGGCGTCGTATGTGCCGTGCGCGTCTCCGTTACCCGCGCCGCACTAGCGGTGCGCGCTCGCTCGGGGCTTTTCTCTTTTACGCAGGGTCCTTTCGGAACGGACCCTCGCCGCTCGGAGTGAATCCGAGCGGCTTCACCCTTGAGCTCGCCTTCGGCGCGGGTCGCGTTACCAAACAGGCACTTCCTGTCGGAAGCGGTTGTTTTGGGACTAGCCGCCTGCGCTCAGCGAATCCCCTCGCTCCCGCCGCCGCGCGACGGCCCGCAGCAGCGCGGGCAAGAGCGTCGCGTCGGCGAGCCAGGCGAGGACCACGCCGAGGGGCACGAGCACCGCGAGCCGCTGGTGGAGGACGAAGCTTCCCAGCGCGAGCACGGCGAGGTTGCCAGCGAGCAACGCCGTCGTCAGGAGCACCGGGGCGCCGGCGCGCCCGGCGCCCCGTGCGAGCGCGACGGTAAACGGGACGCGGGGATCGCGCGCGGCCCAAAGCAGGTGCACCGTGTCATCGACGGAGAGCGCGAGCACGAGGGTGGCCACGCTCGCCACCCCGACGGTGAAAGGCGCGCCAAGTGGCCCCCCGGCGAGGCCCGCGAGGGCGATGAGCGGCGCGAGGTTTACGGCCAGCACGACGGCGATCAGCCGAAGCGGACGCCGCCGAAAGACGACCCCAAAGGCGACGAGGGCCACGGCCAAGGTCACGAGCAGAGCCCGGAGCGTCCCCGCCACAACGTCCTCCGTCGCCAGCAGCAGGCGCACCGAGACTCCGTCGATGTTCGCTTCGAAGCCCGGGAAGCGCTCCGCGAGCAGCGCCTCGAGGTCAGCGACGAGCCCGCGGCGCTGCGCGTAGTCCATAGGCCGCGGCATGACCACGACGCGGAGGCGGCCGTGCTCTGCGTCCCACCAGGGCGCGAGGTCGTCGGCGGCTCCTTCCTGGACGGCGTGGACGCGGTCGACCCCTTCGCGGCGCGCGAGGTCCCGAAGCGCGAGCCCGGCGCCGAGACCGAGGGCGACGCGCGGGTCCCCGTCGAGGGCCTGCTGGAGCACCGTCGCGACGCCGGCGAGGGTGCGCGGCGTGCGGTCTTCACCGGCGCGCGCCCGGAGCTCGAGGTGGAGGGGCGTCGGGTCGATGGCGAGCACGGCGCGCGCACGGGAGAGCGCCTCGGCCGGTTCCGTGCCCGCCACGTACACATCCGGGTACGCGACGTCGGGCGCGAGGTCCGCGGCCGCATCCGCGGCAGCGCCGAGCCCCAGCGCCCAAGTGACGAGCACGAGCGGCCAGCGACGCTGGGAGCCGACGAGAACGCGGCGAAAGCACGCCTCGGCGCCTCCTCCGACGCGCGCCGCCGGAGGCGCCAGGCGCAGCAGCGCGGGCCCGAGACCAAAGGTGAGCACGTACGCCAGGGCCGTGCCGAAGGCCCCCCAGCGCCCCAGCGCGGAGACGGTCTCCAGCGCGCCTCCGAAGCCGAGCGCGAGGAGCCCCGCCACGGTGGTAGCCGAGGTCACGAGACACGGCGCCCCGAGCGCCCGGGCCGCCCGCCGCGCGTCGCCGAGCTGCGCCGTGCGGCCGTAGAGGTGCACCGCGTCCAGGGTCGCGATGGACCAAACGGTAGGGACGATGGCGATGGCGAGGGGATCGAGGGCGCCGTCCACGGCGAGCATCGCCAGGAGCGTTCCGGCGCTACTCACCGCCGCAACCGCCAACGGGAAGAGCGCCGCCCGAAGCGCGCCGAAGATCCAGGCGGGCAGGAGGAGCGAGACGAGGACCAGGAAGGGCAGCTCGCGGCGGAGATCCGCGCGGGTCAAGGCCGCGGTCGCCAGGCGCAAGCTCGGCACGCCGAGCACGGTGATCGCGCCCGAGGGATCGCCGCGGGCGAGCGCGCGGAGGCTCGCCTCATCCCTGCTCGTCCACGTGGCGCCGGGCGCGAGGCCCGCCAGCACGACCCGCGCTTCGGCGCCTGGCGCCAGGAAGCGGTCGAGGGGATCGGGCACCACGCTCGGCCGTGGGCCGTGACGAAGGCGAAGCGTGGCCGAAGCGTCCCGCGACGGCACGGTCGCGGGCGTCCCTTCGGCGCTCAGCCAGGGCCGCGTCGCCGTCGAGAGGGTCCAGGCGACATCGCTTCGCGCGCCGAGCCAAGCCTCGGCCCGGCGGGCGAGCGCGCCGGGCGCCGCGCCTTCGACGAGCACGAGCAGCGGCGCTCGCGCTCCCGTTGCACCCAGGCCGTCGACGACGATGGGCGCCCGGAGGACAAGCCCCAGGGTCAGGGCGAAGGCCCCGAGCGCGATGGCCGTGGCCGCGCTCCGCCGGGGCGTCACGGGGCGGATCCGTCCGGCCTCACGAGGCCGGTCGGCAGGTCCCGCCAGCGAGGGAAGGCACGCACGTGAAGCCCTCGGGGCACGTCGCGCTCCCGCCGAACTCGCAGACCGTGCTGCAGAAGCGCTTGCCCCCGCCTGCGGAGTTGCCGAGCACGCATGCCACGTCGAAGCCCGGAGCGGCCGGGCAATCGCCGTCCGTCGCGCAGAAGGGCGAGCAGACGCCCGCGGGCTCTCCGGAGAAGGCGAGGCAGACGTTGCCCTCGACGCAGTCCGGCGCCGTGCAGGTCGCGTAGCTCGGTGTCGCGCCGACGGGGGGCGGGACGCAAGCGCCGAATGTGAGCTCCGGAGCGATGGAGACGACCGAGGGGTTGCCCTGGCAGAGCTCCTGCGCGCCGCAGCGCTGCTCGCAGAGACCCGGGCTGCAGGCCTGGCGGCAGACGCCGTCGATGCACTCGCCGTCCGGGGGCATGCAGCTCGCGTCGCAGGCGCCGCCGGCGCCGCTGGTCTCGGCGACGGGGCCGCAGTCGGCCTCGGGGGACGTGACCGTCGGGACGCCGTCGAGAGGGCCGCGCTCGAAGACGGCCGTGCCTCGGCCGACCTCGCTCCCGGCCTGCGTACGCCGGACGTAGATTATGTAGATGCGCTCCTGGCCGATGTCGCCGAAGACTTGGTTGTCCAGACCGTCGGTCTCAGAGGTGCCGTTGAAGCTGCCGTCGGTCTGAAGCGTCAGCCGGACGTCGCCGTGGAACTGGCTCTGTACGAAGGCGGTGAGCACGCGGTCGAGCGTGTCGGCGCCTTCGTTTTCGATCACCGTCGTGAGCGCCTCTTCGCCGGGGTCCGGGCCGCCGGGGTTCGCGCCGGACTGGTCGTAGGTCAACGAGACGTCGCCCGTGGCGGCGTCGACCGTGAGCTCGAAGGTCGACTCCCCGGTGCTGCCGGCGGAGTTCGTGAAGGTGCCCCGCCAGGTCCCGGCCATGCCCGAGAGGGTCGCGACGGGCGTGTTGCAGCGCCCCTCGGGCGGGGCCGTGCGCGCGCACGTGAGGCCATCGTCGCAGGCGTCGCCGCAGGGGCAGCCGGCGGTGCCGAAGGGGCAGGCGTTGCAGATGCCGTCCTCGCAGACGAGATCGTCCTGGCAGTTGCCGAGGAGGCAGATGCAGTCGAGGGTCCCGGCCTGGCAGAAGCCTCCGCCGCCGTCCCCTTCCGCGTCGTCGCCGCACGCCGGCGCCGCGGTGAGAAGGACCGCCGTGAGAATGGGCGTGATCGCGCTTCGAAGACGCATTCGGATTCCCCCGTCAATGGAACGATCTGCCCCGACGCTACGAAATTACAGCGGGCATGTAAATGCTTGCGCAGCCCATCGGCGCCCCGGAGAGGGAATCCGCGGGCAAGCACCGCCAGCCCGCCTCGAGCCCGGAGAAGCCGTCGAAGCGGGGGATAGCGCCACTCGTGGTAGGATTAGGCCCATGAAACGGACACTCGCGACCCTCGTTCTCTTGGTCTCTGCGCTCGCCTGCGGCGACGACGGCTCCAGCACGACCGGGACAGCGATGGACATGATGACCGGTGGCGGTGGGCTCGTGGTGCCGGCGATCGCCAGCATGGGCGACCGGGACGGCACGGCCGGGGGCATCGCACACGCAGGTCTATGCCAGCGTTCGTTCGACAACTTCGACCTCGTCGACGGCGGCAACACCGGCGCTTGTGGCTTCTCTCCGCCTGGGTTTCCAGTGATCCCGTACGTGTTCTTTCAGGTCGATGGTGACGCCTACACCGTCGAAGCGGGTGACATCCTGGAGTCCGACGGAGAAACCAGGACGCCAGTCGAGTTCATGATGGCCAGCGCCGGCACGGTCGAAGACGGCGCCCCCGACCGCGTGACGGGCATTCCGGTCGAGACGTCCGTCACAATCACCACGCAGGACCGCGAGCTGACCTTCAGCTTCACGGGAAGCTCGGTCACGGTTACTGGCTTCGCTTCCCGGTGAGAGCAGCGCTCGTCGGCGCTCCTCGGCGCTTCTGAGCTTTGGCAGCCGCGGGTCTCAGCCGCTCTCACGGTCGAGGAGGGCCTCCTTTCGCTCCAGGCCCCAGCGGTAGCCGCCGAGCCCGCCGTCCCCGCGCACGACTCGGTGACAGGGTACGAGCACCGCGATGCGGTTTGCGGCGCATGCACCCGCCACCGCCCGGGCGCCGCGGGGCAGGCCGAGCGACGCGGCGAGCTCACCGTACGTGCGCGTCTCTCCGGGCGGTATGGCTCGAAGGCCCCGCCAAACGCGCTCTTGAAACGCCGTGCCCTGAAGGTCGAGCGGGAGCTCCGGACTGCGCCGCGGCGCGTCCATCACCGCGACGAGCTCCGTGGCCCAGCGCGGCGCCTCCACGGGCACGACCTCGGCCCGGGGAAGCCGGCTGCGCAGCGCCGCGACCAGAGTGGGCGCGTCGTCGCCGAGGCTCACATCGCAAACGCCGCTCCCCGTCCAGCCAACGAGCGCCAGGCCGAGCGTCGTCTCGAGCACGGCGCACGACACGGCTTCTCCAGGACCTCCAGCCCGGGCCTTCGCCGGCGGCATGCCGAGCTCGCGCTTTAGGGCCGCGTAGAAGGGGCTCGCGGAGCCGAAGCCCGCGCGGAAGGCCGCCTCGAGCACGGAGCCGGAGCCGGCGAGGGCGCGGCGACCTCGCTCGACGCGAAGGCGACGCGCGAAGGCGCCCGGCGTCACGCCCAGCACGGCGCGCATCTCCCGGCCAAGGTGCGCTGGGCTAACGGCGAGGTGCTCCGCCACCACAGCGACGGCGGGAGCGTCGTCCCCGGACAGCAGGCGACACGCCGCGGCCACCCGCTCCAAGCGCCGGTCGCGTTGGTCCGGTCGGCAGCGGAGGCACGGCCGGTAGCCGGCCGCAAGGGCTTCGGGCAGCGACGGGAAGAACTCCACGTTCGCGCGTTTCGGCCGACGGGAAGGGCATTGGGGCACGCACGCGATGCCCGTCGACTTCACGGCGTACACGAAGTCGCCGGCTCTGCGCTGGAGCACGCGCTCCCAACGAGAATCGTCATTCGCATCGCGCTGGCTTTCCTGACGCACGGCTTGGCTCATGGTTCGGAGAGCATGCCGTCGATGCGCCGGTCGACGCCTCCGGGAAAGCGACGGCAAATCGAAAGGCCCGGTTTCGTCACGTCGCGCGCATGGCTCGAGACCCTCGGCCTCGCCCTGGGGCGTACGGGAGCGTCTGCTCCGCGTCCCTTAGCCGCCGGCAGCGCGACCTTCGACGTCGATGGCGAGCGTCGCCGCGGGACCGCTCACGGCCTCGCTGACGTCGAGCGCATCGAGGGCCGTCGCGTTCGAGTGCCACCAGCGCTCGGCGTCCTGGCGCGTCCACCGGGGCACCTCGAGGGCCGTGATCGCGTCCTGCAGCGTGAGGGCCGTGGCCGGCCGGTCCTTCGGGTCTTTGGCCAGGCAGGCGAGGAGCAGGGCCTCGAGGCCGGCGTGCACCGGTGCGCCGAGGCGCTCGGAGGGCGGCTCCGGTGCCGAGTGCAGGTGGTGGCTGCAGACCTCGACCACGGTCCGCGCCTCGAAGAGGTGCGTCCCGGTCAGGAGGAAATAGCCCACGGCCCCCAGCGCGTAGAGGTCCGAGCGTCCGTCCACGGACGCCCCGGTGATGGCCTCCGGCGCCATGTACTGCGGCGTGCCGGTGATCTCGCCCGTCGCTGAGACCTCCGGCGCCGCGTCGTCTTCGACGTCCTTCACGAGCCCGAAATCGAGCACCTTCGGGACGTCGGGCGTCCCGGGAACTCGCGCGAGCATCACGTTCGCGGGCTTCACGTCGCGGTGGATGAGCCCGACGCCGTGGGCCTCGGCGAGCGCCGCCGAGACGTGCTCGAGCACGTACACCACCCGCGACGCCGGCTGCGGTCCGCCCACGCGCACGACGTCCTCGAGCGTCGCGCCTTCGACGTACTCCATCGCGTAGTAGAAAAGGTCGTCCGGCGTGCGACCGTAATCGAAGACCGTGATGACGTTCGGGTGCGCGAGGCTCGCCGTCCGCTGCACCTCGCGCTCGAACCGCTTCAGGCTCCGGGCGCCGAGCTTCTCCGGCGGGAGCATCTTCACCGCCGCCGGTCGCCGAAGCATGGCGTGGGACGCGAGGTAGACGACGCCCATGCCCCCTTCGCCGAGTTTTCGCTCGAGCTGGTACTGGCCCAGCTTCACGACCTTCGAGGCCTGGCGCCGGAGCCCATAGAAGACGTGGCTGGCGACCGTCGCGACGATCACGCTGAAGGTCCACCAGAAGAGCGCCTCGACGGTGAGCGAGCGCGCGAAGATCTCCACGGCGGCGTCGTCGACGGCGGTGATGCCCGCGAAGGTGTGGCCATCCTCCAGGGAAAGGCGGACCAGGGCGGGCGTGGTCTTGCCGAAGCGGAACATCACGAAGACGCCGGGCAGGTACACGACGGCGATGGCGAGGCCGAGCAGCGCCGTCCGCCGGGCCGGGCTCGGCACGAAGACCGAGCGCGCAAAGAAGTTCCACGTGATGACCAGCGCCACGATGAGCATCGGATTGGCAAAGGCCGGAATCGATAGGCCCATCGCCACGTAGCCGGCGGCGCCGAGCACGGTGCCGATGGCCTCGGTGACCAACACGAAGCGGTAGCTGCGCGGGCGCCGGCAGAGCGCCCAGACCACGAAGTAGATGTTCGCCGCGAAGAAGTGCG
>JBCCAW010000432.1:0-5227 GCA_039814655.1 Myxococcota bacterium
CGCCCGGGAGCCGCGGCGGCCAGCGCCGCCAGCGGGAAGGCCAGCGCGACCCAGGGGAAGGAACGAGGAAGGGCGGCGCGACGCAATCGCGCGGGTGCGGAGGGGTCCAGGGGCACCCCGGGGTGATAGCCGGGTCCTCGCCGCGAGGTCGAGCGTGGTGCGGGGAGCCACGCGTCCGATCCTGCGCCGAGAGCCGCGGCTCGCTCCCGCGCGTGCCGCATCGACCGGCCAGCGGGTTGGCCGTGGCTACTCGAATAGCCACCCTCCAAGGGCCCCTCGCCGACGCCGACGGGCGCGCCTCCGATCGTGGTGCCGCGGGTCGATCGGCGGGGATCTCCCGTGCTTAGAGGGATGGAATGAACGGTACTGTGCAAAAAATCACGAGACGAGAAATCGCGCCCCGGGGGGCACCCTTCGCCGCGGGAGCGGCCGCGGCCTGAAGCGCGGCGAAGGACCGGCGCCCAAGCGGGCCCCCGGAGGGTCCAAGACATACGATTCGCCAGCAATTGCAGCGCCTTGACCCGCTGCTCGGCGCGAGTGTGCGCCGCGGCAGCGCGGCGGCCGAGCTGCCGCGGCGCCGCGCTTTCCGGCGGTGCGCGCGGCCCCTTGGGGCGGACACGAAACGCGGCGACTTGCCGCGGCGGGGGGAAGCGTTTCCGGACAGGGGCTGTTCAGATTCGAAATGAAACGCAGAGTGTTCGTCACTCATGCCGCAGCCGGGCTCCCTCCCTCGTGGGGCGCGCTGCGGTGAGCCAACCCCTGGGCGCGGTCATTCTGGACCACGCCACCTGCGCGGCACACGCCGTGCACACGAATCCCGCCGACTGCCGCTCCCAGCTGGAGGCGGCCCCCGCCGACGCCCGTCGGCTCCCCAGATCTTTGGAGGGTTCCGAGAAGCCACGCCACCGACCCGGTCACCGCTCGCCCACCTTCGCCACGCCCACGAGGCCGGCCCCCCGAGCTACCGACCCGTCGACGCGCACGCTCTCCGTTCCGACGACCCCTCCTGCGTCCCTTCACTCCCGGAACCGACATCTACGACGACCTGCGCTTCTCCCCCGGCTCCCTCGGGCGAGAGCGGGACTAGGTCGTCCTGCGAGACTCATCATGGCAAGCAAGGCACTTCAAACGCCGCGTAAGACGGCAACCTCCACCCGCGCAGCCGCCAAGCCGGCGGTCGCCCCGGCCGGGAAGACCGAGCCGTCGGCGCCGCAGCTGGAAAAGGCGCGCACGGACGCGGAGAAGGCGCTCAAGGAACTCGAGCGGCAGGGCGCGGGGGATTCCACGCTCTCCCGCTACTTCCGCGAGATGGCTTGCCATCGCGTCCTCACCCCGCAGGAAGAGGTCGAGGCCGCACGCAAGGTCGAGGAGCTGGAGATCGCCTACTGGAAGGCGCTCTTCTCCTACCTGCCCTGCTTCGAGACCGTCGCGGCGATCGTGGACAGCAGCGTGAGCGACCCCGTGCCGCAGCTCGCGGCCATGCGGAAGCTCGCCAAGAGCGCTCGCCGCGCGAAGTTCGGCAAGCGCAACCAGGAGAAGTGGGACGCGCTCGTCGACGAGTGCTCGGCGCACATGCGGAGCGTGGACTCGGACCGGCTCTTCGTGCAGGAGGCGGACAAGGCCGTGCATCGCCTCGCCGGTGACTTCGCCGAAGAGCTCGACGTGCTCGGCGACGAGATCCGCATCACGAGCTCCTTCAAGGACTACCTGAAGACCGTGGAGCGGGCGCAGCGGGCGCAGCAGCGCGCGAAGAACCGCTTTGTCGCGGCCAACCTCCGCCTCGTGGTGAGCATCGCCCGCCGCTACAACCGGGGACGGCTGCCGCTCATCGACCTCATTCAGGAGGGCAACATCGGCCTCATGAAGGCCGTGGAGCGCTTCGACCACAACCGTGGTTACCGCTTCTCCACCTACGCCTCCTGGTGGATCCGGCACGCCATCAGCCGCGCTCTCGCCGACAAGGGCCGGGCCGTGCGCATCCCCGTGCACATGCTCGACACCTACAACCGCGTCGCCCGCGCCACGCAGGCCATCGCGACGCGCACAGGCAAGGAGCCCACGCCCGAAGAGCTCGAGAAGGAGACCGGCATCGCCGCCGAGAAGCTCGAGAAGATCAAGGGCTACTGGGCCGAGACGCCGTTCAGCCTCGACCGCCCCGTCAACGACGAGGACGGCCGGAAGTTCATCGACTTCCTCGAGCAGGAGAACGTCCCGACGCCCTACGAGCAGCTCGTCTCCCAGAAGTGGAGCGACGAGGTGCGGCGTCTCCTCGACACCCTGACGCCCATGGAGGCCCGTATCCTCCGCTGGCGCTTCGGTCTCGATGACGAGGACGAGCTCACGCTCAAGGAGATCGGCGACAAGTACAACCTGTCGCGCGAGCGCATCCGCCAGCTCCAGGAGCAGGCGCTGGGCAAGATCCGGCGTCAGATCAAGGACTGAGGGCGCACCGCGCACCTCCACACGCGAAAGCGGCGGTCCCTCGGGCCCGCCGCTTTTGCTTTCCGTCTAGGCTCGGCGCATGCGCCTTTCCCTCTCCGCCTTGCTCGCTCTTTACACCTTGGCCGCCTGCTCGCCGGAGGGCGCACCGGCGGAGCGCCGGGCGCTCCATGGCGAGGACGTGCCGGCCTATCTCCGCATGGTCCGCGAGGACCGGGAGAAGGTCCTCCGCGGGGTGCAGGAGGCTGCGCAGCGCGTGGAGCCGGCCTACCGGGGTGACGTCGACCAGGCCGAGCGCGCGCGGCGGCTGACGGACATGCTCGACCGCGTGGACGCACCGCGCCGCGGCGTCGCGGAGCTGGTCTTCAGCCCCGTGCTCTTCATCGGCGGCACGGACCAGGACGGCGCCTTGCTCGCCGAGGTCGGCGTGCGCGACGGGGCGAAGGTCGGGCTCGGCAGCCACTACCGAGCCTTCGAGGTGGTGCAGCAAGCGCTCGCAGGCACGCCGGGCCACGCCGTCGTCGACCTCGCCGAGATCGTGGAGGAGGACGAAGGCCCCACGGACACCTGGCTCTTCGCCGCGCCCATTTTCGGGGCGGACCAGGAGGTCATGGGGGCCCTCGTCGCCGGCATCCCGCTCTGGCGCCAGGCGCAGCGGCTGACCGCCCAGATGCGTCTCGAGCAGGCGGACGCCGTCGTCGCCGGGCGCGTGGTTTGGGCCTACCTCGCCCGCGGCGACCAGGCCTACGCGAGCCGGGAGCCCACGGCGTCGAACGACGTCACCGATGTGGTGCCGGACGCGGCCACGCGGACCGCGGGGCTCCGGCGCTCGCCTGGCGGCTACGTCACCGATCTCTCGCTCTTTCGCCGCTGGTACGGGCTGGCCGTGATCCCTCTGCCGACGCTCGCAGAGGACGTGCATCTCGTGGCCTTCCGCGCGAACGCGCCTGAATGACCCGCCGGGCGTCCGGGCCCGGCGCCGTTGCGTGAGAAGCACGCTTCCGGGCTCCGCGCTCGCCGTGCCACTGTCCGCGCCGATGACGCGCATCCTGACCTCCTGTCTCGCGCTCGCCGCCTGCGGCGGTTCGGCCCCCGCGGCGGAAGCCCCCGAGGCGACGGCGCCGCCGCTCCCCTGGGACGAGCGCGGTCTGCCGGAGCCCGACGACCTGCCGGAGCTGGAGTCGCCGGCCACGGCGCTCGTCGGCGGACGCGTCGTCACGCCGGAGGCCATCCTCGACGACGGCGTCGTGGTGTTCGAGGACGGCCGGCTCGTGGCCGTGGGCACAGCCGGGGACGTCGCCGTTCCCGAGGGGGCGCGGGTCCTCGACGTCACGGGCCGCACGGTCACGCCGGGCCTCATCGACAGCCACTCGCACATGGGCGTCTACGCGGTCCCCAACGTCCGCGCGCATGCGGACGGCAACGAGGCCACGGCCCCCACGACGGCCGAGGTGCAGGCCGCGGACTCCGTGTGGCCTCAGGACCCGAGCCTGCAGCGCGCGCTGGCGGCGGGCGTGACGACCATCCACGTGCTCCCGGGCTCGGCCAACCTCATCGGTGGCCGCGGCGTCACGCTCAAGCTGCACCTCGGGCGCAGCGTGGACGAGATGCGCTTCCCCGGCGCGCTGGACTCGCTGAAGATGGCCTGCGGCGAGAACCCCAAGCGCGTCTACGGCGGCCGGCGCCAGGCGCCGTCGACGCGCATGGGCAACGTGGCCGGGTACCGCGCGGCCTACCTCGCGGCCCGGGCCTATGGCCGGAGCTGGGGCGATTGGCAGCACCAGCACCGGCTCTGGCAGCAGAAGCGCATGGCCTTCGAGCGCGACCAGGAGGCCGTCCGGGACGCGCGCTCGCGCGGCGACGCGCCGGAGGGGGAGCGCGTCGAGGACCCGGGGCCCGCCCCGACGCCGCCGGAACGGAAGCCGGCGCTCGAAACGCTCTACGGCGTGCTCGAGGGACGCATCCTCGTGCAGATGCACTGCTACCGCGCCGATGAGATGGCGCGGCTGATGGCCCTCGGCCAGGAGCTCGGCTTTCGCGTGCGCTCCTTCCACCACGCCGTCGAGGCCTACAAGATTCGCGATCTCCTCGCGGCGCAGGACGTCTCCGTGAGCACCTGGGCCGACTGGTGGGGGTTCAAGATGGAGGCCTACGATGCCATCCCGGAGAACCTCGCGCTGCTCGAGGAGGCCTCCGTTCGCGCCATCATGCATTCGGACAGCGAGATGCTCGTGCAGCGCCTCAACCAGGAGGCGGCCAAAGCCATGTGGGCCGGGCGTCACTCGGGCGTGCCCGTCGAGGAGGTCGCCGCCTACCGCTGGATCACGGCGAACCCGGCCTGGGCCCTCGGCATTCACCAGGTCACCGGCACCCTCGAGGCCGGCAAGATGGCCGACGTGGTGGTGTGGAGCGGCGATCCCTTGAGCGTGTACACGCACGCGGACTTGGTGTTCGTGGACGGACGCTTGGGCTGGGATCGCCGCGGCGAGATCGGCCCCGCCGGCGCCGAGGGCACGCCGCCAACGGACTTCGAGCTCGGGCAGAACGAGAACGAGGTGTTGCCGTGATGCGCGCCGCGTGCGCTCTCGGCGCGCTTTTCGTCGCCGCTCCGCTGGCCTCGGCGCAGCCGAGCGTCGCCCTCGTCGGCGCCACGCTCCGAAGCGGGGAAGGCGCTCCCGTGGAAAACGCGACGGTCGTGCTCGCGGGCGGCCGCGTGGTGGCCGCGGGCGCCGGCGCGCGCGTGCCGGCCGGCGCCCGGGAGATCGCGCTTCCGCCCGGCGCCGTGGTC
>JBCCAW010000162.1:0-10808 GCA_039814655.1 Myxococcota bacterium
CGCGAGCCCAGGCTCGCGGGCCTCTGTTTTGCTTGCGACCCTCACGCGGGAAGCGTTCGGTCCTCGTAACGACGTTTTGGGGGCGAGAGCCGTATTCTCGGCCAGCTCTGATGTCTCTCCGACCCACGCTCTACGCGGCGCTCTGGATTCCGCTCGCCAGCTGCACCGGCGACATCGGCACGCCCGCCCGCGGCGTCGGCGGTGGCCAACCGGGGACCCCCGGGGGCCCCGCGCTCACCTGCGAGACCGGTCCCGTCGCCACCACCGCGCCTCTGCAGCGGCTGGCCGTGGAGGACTACGCGCGAACGCTCCGCGGGCTCTTCGGGGACGAGGCCATGGCCGCGGTCCAGAGCGACTTCGCGCAGCTCCCGGCCGACTCCACGGACGAAGAGGGGTTCTTCGACCGCCAGGACCAGCGCCTCTCCCAGGGCCGCGTCGACGTCCACTACGCGATCGCCGACGCGCTCTCCCAGGCTACGGCCGGCGACGGGGCGCTGCGCGCACGCGTCGGGGACGCCTGCGCGGGCGCCATCACCGCGGACTGCCTGGCGCCCTTCGCCGAGCGTTTTCTGACCCGCGCGCTCCGGCGCCGGGTGAGCGCCAACGAAGTGCGCGACGCCGTGGACCTGGCCGAGGAGATGGGCGGCGGCGAGGACGGCGTGCACGCCATCGTCTTCACGACGCTCATGAATCCGGAGGTGCTCTACCGCTTCGAGCTCCGGGGCGAAGACCTCGGCGACGGGCGCCTCGCGCTGGCGCCGGAAGAGCTCGCCGCGCGCCTCGCTTTCACCTTCTGGGGCGAGGGCCCGGACGCGGCGCTCCTGGACCGGGCGCTGTCCGGCGAGCTCGACGACGCGCGCGGCTACGCAGCGACGGTCGACGCCGTGCTCGACGACCCGCGCACGGACGCTCAGCTCGAGCGTTTCTTCGCCGAGTGGATGCACCTCGAAGACCGGGAGCTCGAGGCGAGCCCGCGCCTCGACACGCTGGCGCCGGACCTCGACACGGCGGGACTCTTGGGCGCCATGCGCGACGAGACGCTCTCGCTCTTCATGGAGACCCTGCACGGCGGCGGGACCTGGAGCGACGTGCTTACCTCCCGCGCGTCCTACGCGACGGACGCGCGCCTCGCGGAGATCTACGGCGTGGCGCCTTGGGACGGCGAGGGCGCGCCGCCGGAGCTGCCGGCGAGTGAGCGTTCGGGTTTGCTGACTCGGGCCGCGCTCTTGGCCAGCTCCGACGGCTCGACCAACCCCTTCCGCCGTGGCGCCTTTCTTCGGCGCCTGCTCTTCTGCGACGACGTTCCGGCGCCGCCCGGGGACCTGCCCGGCGACGCGTTGACGCCGCCCCCGGTGGCCGCCGACGCGAGCACGCGGGAGCAGTTCGCGGCGAAGGTGACCGGCGAGCCCTGCGCGAGCTGCCACGCGAGCTTCACCCCCCTGGGCTGGGCCATGGAGGCCTACGACGGCCTCGGGCGCTTCCGGCGGAACGAGCGTTTGGTGACGGACCTCGGCGAAGAGCTGGGCACCGTGCCCGTGGACGCGACGGCCTCCGTGGACTTCGACGGCGACGAAGTGCCCGTCTCCGGCCCCGTCGAGCTCTCCGAAGAGCTCGCCGCGAGCGGCCTCGGCGACCTCTGCCTGTCCCGGCAGATGTTCCGCTTTACCTTCCGCCGGGAAGAGACGCGCGGCGAAGCCTGCGTGGTCGAGCACTTTGGCCAGGATCTATACGAGGGCCGTTCGCTTCGAGAATGGCTCCGGGAGATCGCCCTCAGCCCCACCTTCCGCGAGCGCCTGCTCCCCGCCGATTGACCTGAACCATGCGCTACGATCCCCTCGGACGACGGCTCTTCCTCACCGGCCTCGGCGGCGCCGCGGTGGCCATCCCCTTCCTGCCCTCGCTGCTCCCGCGGGAGCTCGCGGCCAAGGCGAAGGCGCAGGGGGCGACGGCGCCGAAGCGCTTCCTGGCGCTCAAGACCTACAACGGCGCGCCGATCCTCCACTGGATGCCGTCGCGCGCCCCGGCGGGTTATGGCACCCACGATGTCGACGGCAGCGTCCGCCTGAACAGGCAGCTCCCGGTGGCCACGGGACGGCACACGAACGGCGAGGCCTACTACGGCCACGAGGCCCCGCTCTCGGACTTCGCGGCCACGGGCGTGTCGAACGTCTTTGGCGACGAGTTCACGCCCTTCCTCGACCGCATGACGCTCTTCCGCGGTCTCGATTTCATGCCCAACCTGAACCACAACCACGGTGGGTTTCTGGGCAACCTCGGCTTTCGCACCTTCGGCGTGGGCGGACCGCTCCCCGGCGCGCAGATCAACGTCACCATCGACCAGGTCATGGCGCGCTCCGCGGCCGTGTACCCGACGGCGCCCCTCGGACCGCGGGTGCTTCACGTGGGCAGCCGCACGGACACCTGCTCCTTCGAGCCCCGCGACCCGGCGAACCTGCTCGCCACGGGCGAGGGCGCCGTGCAGCGCGCGACGGCCTTCACGAACCCGCGTACGGCCTTCGACGCCGTCTTTCGCGCCTTCGTTCCCGACGAACCGGGCAGCTCGGAGGTGCCCCTCTCGGCGCGGCTCATGGACCGGGTGATGGACGACTACCGGCGCGCGCAGCGGAGCCCTCGGCTCAGCCGCGAGGACCGGCAGACCCTCGAGACGCACGTCGGCTACCTCGCGGACCTCGACCGGCGCCTCGGCGGAGGCGGAATGCCCGCAGCGAGCACCTGCGACGTGTCGGCGCCGCCGGCGAGCACGGACTCCGGCGGCGAGTTCGACGTCGGCGTCGCGACCATCGAGACCTTCATGGCGGACATGGTCGACGTGCTGGTGCTCGCCTTCGCCTGCGACGCGACGCGCGTGGCGACCTTCGACGTGCAGAAGATGATCGCGCGCGACGCCGGCGACATCTTCGGCATCGGCGACAGCGAAAACCCCTTCAGCGCCGGGCGGAGCAACTGGCATCTCCAGGCGCACAACTGGGACGCCAACGCGATCCGCTGGCTCTCGCTCGGCTACGAGTGGATCGCCGAGGTCGTGGTGGCCCGGCTTCTGCGGCGTATGGACGAAGTGATGGAGGGGAGCGGACGCACGCTCCTCGACAACTCCCTCGTGCTCTGGGGCAACGAGCTGAGCTTCAACCATTTGAACTACAACATGCCGACAGTGCTCTTCGGCACCGGCGGCGGCGCCGTGCGCGCCGGGCGCTACCTCGATTACGTCGACCACGACCGGCCCATCCGCTTCCGCCAGCACGACGGCAGCGTGGTCGAGGGCGTGCAGTACAACCGGCTCCTCGTGTCCATGCTCCAGGCCATGGGCCTGACCCCGGACGAGTACGAGACCACGCCGGGCGCAGGCTTCGGCGAGTCGCGGGCCGTCGACAAGGGCGACGGCTTCGCCCGCGACTACGACGCGAGCAACGTGGACCAGCCGCTGCCGGACCTGCTCGTCTGACCCCGCGCCTCAGGGCGCGACGCGGTAGAGCGCGACCTGCCGCACCCATCGCCGCGCGTCCACGCCGAAGCGGAGCTCCTTCACCCGCGTGAAGCCGGGCCGGGGAGCCGGGTCACACGCCAGGCGCCAATAGGCGAAGCGCCGCAGGAGCGCGTTGCAGGGCTCGAGGGCGAGCCGCGCGAAACGCTCCCGGTCGACCTGCGGCCGAAAGGACGGCGAGGCCCCCGCGTCCCTCGGCTCGGCCTGCGTCCCGAAGGCCTCGAGGAGCAACGCGCCGTAGCGGCCGTCGTCCGCGGCCACCAGGAGGCCGATGCGCTGGGCGCGGAGCTCTGCGAGCAGGTCTTCCGTGCGCTCGTGGAAGCGCAGCGTGTAGTCGCGTACGAGGTAACGCGGATAGAAAAAGGTGCTGGTGACCGCCGGCACGTCCGCGACGAAGTTGAGGGCGCTGCCCATGTTGGGCGGCGCCGCCACGCCGAGGCCCGGGGGCAGCTCCTCCGCGCGCACGGCCACGGCCACGGCCACGGCGCGGCGCATGGCCGGGCTCACGGGGTCTGCATCGCGGAGGGAAAAGCGCGCCGGCTCGAGGAGCACGAGGGCGAGGAGCGCCAGCACGACGGCGCGGCGCCGGGCCGGCGCGCCGGAGGTCGCGACGCGCGCCTTGGGCACGAAGGCGGCCAGCGTGAGGAGCACGAGCGCCGGCACGAAGAGCACGGCGAAGCGCTGCTGCGCGAAGGCGACGAGGAAGAGCACGAGGCCCAGACCGAGCGCCGCGGCGGGCACGGCGCCGGGCACGGCGAGGCGCCGGCGTAGGGCCAGGAACGCCACGGGAAAGAGCGCATAGGCGAGGCCGAAGGTCGCGTGGGCGACGCGAAGGGTCGGGCCGTCGGGTCCGAGGAAGAGCGCCTGCGCCTCGCCGACCCGCTGCAAGAAGGGGTTCGTGCCGCGGAGCACGCCCGCCGCGAAGGCGAAGCCGCCGGGCAGCGCCAGCGCGAGCGCCGGGAGCGCGACCGCCGCGGCCAGGAGACCGTGCCGGGGCACGCGACCGATGAGCAGCCGGAAGCCGAGGGCCCCGGCGGCACCCAGCCAGGGAAGCAGCGAGAGCGTCGCGAAGGCGAAGGGCGCCCCGCGTACGGCCGCTTCGAAGGCGCAGGGAACGAGCAGCGCGGGCAGGTGCCACCGCGCGAAGGACGCCACGCCAGGCTCCGCCGGACGGTTCTCCAGGAGGGCGACGAGCGCGAGCAGAGCCAGCGTGCCGGCCAGAAGGAGCGCAAAGAGGGTGCTGGTCCAGGCCAGCGCCGCCAGACCGAGGGCGAGCGCCGGCGCAGGGCGCCGGGCCCGCAGCGCCCCGGGAAGCCCGAGGAGCAGGAGCACGCCGAGGGGCTCCACGACGTGGTGGTCGAGGGCTCCGGGACGCGAGACGTGCAGGTACGCGGCGTTGGCGCCGAAGGCCAGCGTGGCGAGGCCCGCGGGCCACACGTCGAGCCAGCGCCGCGCGAGGCGATGAAAGGCGAGCACCGTCGCGAGGGCGAGGAGCACGGGCACGAAGGGGAGCAGGAGGAGCGCGTCGTCCAGCGGCACGCCCAGGGCGGTCACGAGCCGGAGCCCGAGGGCGATGGGCCAGTCGAAGCCGAGAGGCCATTCGTTGAGTGTGCCCTCGGGGTGAAAGAGAAAGGGGTCGCGGAGCACGGGCTCGGGGAAGAGCTCCACCAGGCGCCGAATGCGGTGGGCGTGCGCGTAGGCGTCCGAGCCAGCGAGCCAGGGGCGCCCAGGGACCGGCGGCGCCTCCAGGAAGGGACCCGCGAGGCGAAGACGCAGCGCGATGGCGACGACGACGGCCGGGCCGAGCACGCGCAGCGAGCCTCCCCCGGGCTCGGGTTGCAGCGCGGACACGTCGGTGGCCGGCGCGCTCAGGGCGAGGGATCCGGCACGTCCGGCGCGCGGCGCCGGTTCCAGCAATCGCGGGCCGCTGCGTACACGGCGCGGACCTTGTCCTCGTCGCCCTGCCGGTCGTAGCTGCCCCCGCGGGAGTTCGCGTCACGGGCGACGAGCGTGCGCGCCTCGGAGAGGGTGCCGGGCCACATGCCCGAGGCGGGCCGGCCCTCGGCCTCGAGGTTCGCGAGGACGTCGTTCGCCCACGCCACACCTATCTCCTGGCAGCGCGCAGTGAGGGCAGGCGTCATCGGGCAAGGCATCGCACGGACCCGCGCCCTTGGCCAGCCTTTCACGCGCCGGGAGCGAGCCAACTCGCGCCCTGGATCCCCGGGGGCCGCTCCAGACCGAAGGCGGCGAGCACCGTAGGCGTCACGTCGACGATATTCGCCGGCGCGTCCCCCGGAAGCACCCCGGGGCCCGCGGCCACATAAATGCCGTCGAAGGCATGGTTGCAGCCATCCACGCCGCGATCGTCACCGGTGGTGAGCACCCGCCCGTGGCCCACGGTGCCGACGGCACGAAAGGCCAGGTCATCGAAGTAGACCATGAGGTCCGGCGGCTCGCCGCGCGTCGCACGGTAGACCTGCTCCGGTCGGTCGATGCGCGCAGGCAGCGGACCAGCGGGGCCGGGCACGGACGCGAAGAGGCCCGCGAGCGCCTCCCGGGTCTGCACGTAGCGCTCCCGGGGCACGATGCCCTGGGGCTCACGCCCGGCGAGGTTCACGAAGACCCGCGCGTAGTAGCCGCCCTCGGCCCAGGCCCGGGTCCCGGTCCAGTCGACGACCTCGCGCAAGGGCGTCGGCTCCTCGGGCTCCCGCGTCCAGGTCTGCCAGCCGCGCTCGCGCAGGTGCTCGTTGACGGCGACGGCCCCTTGCATGGCGCGTGCTCCGTGGTCGCTGACCACGAGCACGAGCGTGTCGTCGCCCACCGCACGGAGCAGGCGGCCGAGCTCCGCGTCGAGGCGCGCGTAGTAGGCGCGGGCTTCGACCTCCCAGCGGTTACCTGGGACGTAGGCCGGGCTTTCCGGGTCGAGGTGGTGCCAGAAGGCGTGGTGCAGCCGGTCCGGCCCGATGGCCACCATCATCATCAGCTCCGGGCGCTCGTCCTCGAGCACGGCCCGGGCCATGGCGAAGTGCTGGGACGTCATGGCGTCGAGCTCGTTCAGGATGCGCCCTTCGTCACCACCGCGGAAGTTGCGCACGTCCGGCCGAAAGCGTCCGAAGCGCGTCTCGAGCGAGGCTTCGAGGCCGCGCGGGAAGGCCCAGGGCGCGCCCGGTGCCGTGAGAAAGCAGCCGAGGGCCACACCGTTCACGGGTCCGGGCGGGTTCGAAGGCGGCACGAAGAGCGCCGCCACGCGATGCCCCGCGTCACCGACCATGTCCCAGATGCGCTTGAAGCGAAGGTCCGCGGAGCCCGCGAGGCGAAGGTCGTAGCCGCGCTCGGCGGGCATGTTGCGAAAACCGTAGAGCCCGAGCTCCCCGGGGTCCCGGCCCGTCGTCATGCACGCCCAGGCGGGCACGGTGATGGGCGGCGAGGTGCTCAGGAGCGGCCCGGAGCGCCCCCGGCCCCGCAAACGCTGCAGGTTGGGCATGGCCTCGGCCCAGCGCTCGAAGGCGAGCACGGGAGGAACGCAATCGAGCCCCAGGACCAGCACGCGCACGCGAGGCGTGTAGCAGGACGAGGAGTGGAACGGGAAGGCGGAGGCGGAATCGGAATCGGAATCGGAATCGGAATCGGAAACGAGCCGCGGGGGGCGACGCCGGGGGAACGAGCCGGCCCCTCAGCCTCCGCGCTCCGCGCCGTACCCGCTCACGTGTCATCCGCTTCCGCCGCCGCGACGCTGGGTACCGTGACGGACCCGGTTCAGCCCCGGGATTCGGCCAACCTCGAGGGCCGGCACCTCGGGCCCTGGCGCATCGTGGCGGAGCTGGGCGCCGGCGGAATGGGCACCGTCTACTACGCCGAGCACGGCGTGATCGGTCGCCGCGCGGCCATCAAGGTGCTGAGCAACGCCGTCGGCGCGATCCCGGACGTCGTGGAGCGCTTCTTCGACGAGGCCCGCACGGTCAACGACATCCGGCACCCGAACATCGTCGACATCACGGATTTCGGCGTCTCCGACGGTCAGTACTACCTGGTCATGGAGCTCCTCGAGGGCGACACGCTCGCCGAACGCCTCGAGGACGGGCCCATGGCCTTCGAGAAGGCCCGGAGCGTCGCGGGGCAGATCGCCCTCGCGCTCCACGCGGCGCACGAGCGCGGCATCATCCACCGGGACCTCAAGCCCGAGAACGTCTTCCTCACGAACCACGCGGACTACCCGGACCGCGTGAAGGTCCTCGACTTCGGCATCGCGAAGCTCCTGGGTGAAGGCGGGGAGGCGTCCCGGAAAACGCAGACCGGCGTCATCATGGGGACGCCGGCCTACATGTCTCCGGAGCAGTGCGTCGGAGACACGGACCTCGACCGGCGAAGCGACGTCTACAGCCTCGGCATCGTGGCCTTCGAGATGCTGGCCGGGCGCACGCCCTTCGAGGCCGAGAACTTCGGCCGCTACGTGCTCGCCCACGTGCACGAAGAACCGCCGCGCCTCGACAGCCTGGTCGACGTCTCCGCGGACGTCGCGGACGTGCTCGCCAAGGCCCTCGCGAAGAAGCCTGGGGACCGCTACCAAACGGCCGAGGAGCTGCGCCTCGCCTTCGACGCCGCCATTCAGGGCCGGAGCACCGTCGAGGTGCGGCGAAGCGAGCGCGCGGAGCGCGACGAGGAGGAAGCCCGCACCCAACGCGTGGGCGACAAGCTCGAGGAGATCATCCAGCAGCGCATCGTCGAGGGGCGTCTGACCCTCCCGAGCATGCCCATGGTCGCCCAGAATTGTCTGAAGATGCTCGACCGGGAGGACTTCACCTTCCCCATGATCGCCAAAGAGCTCGAGAAGGACCCGCTGCTGGCCTCGCAGCTCCTTCGCATCGTCAACAGCCCCATCTATGGCGGCCGCGGGCGCATCGACTCCATGAGCCAGGCTGCGAGCCGCCTCGGCATGAAGCCGCTACGCATGTTGCTCACGCAGATGAGCGTGCGCGCCGTCTTCCAGTCGAAGGAGCCGCGTATCGAGCAGAGCTTCCGCGCGATCTGGGAGCATTGCCTCGCCGTCGGGATCATCAGCCGGGAGCTCGCCGGGGCGCTCGAGGGCGCGCCGCCCAAGGACGGCGTCTACCTCGCCGGCCTGCTTCACGACGTCGGCAAGCCCGTGGTCGGGGCCATGCTGCTCGAGGTCGAGCGCCAGCTCATGCCGGACCTTGGCGAGCCCTGGATGACCGACGCGCTCTGGTACCGAATCGTCGACAACTGCCACCAAGGCGTCGGGCGCGTGCTCGCGGACCGCTGGGGGTTGCCGGAGCTCGTCCGCGACGGAATCTCGAAGTTCCACGCCTACGAGCTCGGGGGAGCGAGCTCCATCTCGAACCTGCTCCGCTACGGCAACGCGCTGGCGCGCCGGGAAGGCGTGGACCTCGGCGTCATCGACGCCGAGCAGACGCTCCGGGTCATCGAGCAGGGCCGTGAGCTCCTGGACACGGACGACGCCCTCGAAGCCGAGATCACCACGGACCTGCGCAGCAAGGTCATGTCCTTGACCGGCGAGCAGCCGCGTACCTCCAAGATGCCGCCGGCGCTCCGCCGAAAGACCGCCAGCGGCAAGCGGCGGCGCTGAGAAGGGCGCCGAGGAGCCCGGGCCGTTGTCCCCAGCGCACCGTCGTGGCACCCACGAAGGGTGAGCGACCGACGTCGAGTACGAGACGTCCTCGAGCGCATGGCCTTCGCCGCCGCGCTCAAGGGAGACCGGAACGCACGCCGCTACACCATGGCGTCACTCGCGATTCGCCGCGCCGAAGGTGACCTGGCCGCGCTCGTGGAGAGCGGCGCGCTCATGGAGCAGAAGGGCATCGGCAAAGGCACGCTGTCCATCGCCCGCGACGTGCTCGCGGGGCGCACGCCCGCGAGGCTCGCCGACCTGGAAGCGGGCCTGCCCGCGGGCCTCTTCGACCTCCGGGCCCTGGAAGGCCTCGGGGCCAAGAAGATCAAGACGCTCCACGAAACGCTCGGTGTCGCCTCGCTCGCGGAGCTCGAGTACGCCTGCCGGGAGAACCGCCTCGTGGACCTTCCGGGCTTCGGCGACAAGACGCAGCGAAACGTGCTCGCCGCCATCGGCACGCTCCGCTCCCGGGAGGGAAAGCTCCGGCGCGATCAGGCCCGGGCCTTGGCTGCAGAGGCGGAGGAGGCGCTCGTGAGCGCCGGCGCCGAGGCCGTGGTCGTGGCCGGAGCCCTTCGCCGGGGAGCCGAGCTCGTGCGTGAGGTGGTGGTCGTCGTGGCAGGCGATCTTCAGCCTTCGGCGCCGCTGCCGGAGGCGCTTCGCGTCGTGCGTACGGCGCCGGAGGCCTTTGGCTGGGCGATGCTCGAAGCCACGGGACCGGCGGACTTCGTTCGTGCCGTGCGCGCACGCGCCGAGGCGCAGGGCCTGCAGGTGACCGAGGAAGGGCTGACGGACGCCGGGCAGCTCGTGGCGACCTTCGACGAGGCGGACGTCTTCGAGCGCCTCGGCCTCTGGGCGACGCCGCCGGAACGACGCGAGGTGGGCGGCCCGGTCCCGCGAGGGACCCCAGGCCCCCGGCTCGTGCGGCGCAGCGACCTCGAGGGCGCGCTGCATAACCACACGACCGCCAGCGACGGCACGGCCAGCCTCGGCGTCATGCGCGATGCCGCGGCCGCCCGCGGTCTCCGCTACCTCGGCATCAGCGAGCACAGCGAGGCCGCGCACTACGCCGGGGGCCTCGACGCGGCGCGCCTCGAGGCGCAGCGGGCGGAGGTCGCGTCGCTGAACGACGAGGCGCACCGCTGCACGCTGCTCACGGGCGTCGAGTCCGACATTCTCGAGGATGGGCGTCTCGATACCGCCGACGAGGTGCTGGCCACCCTCGACTGCGTGATCGCGAGCGTGCATCGACGGCACGGGCAAGGGCGAGAGGCCATCACCGCGCGCATGGTCCGCGCGGCCCAGCACCCGAAGACCGCCGTCATCGGCCATCCGACGGGACGACTGCTGCTCGGGCGGGCGCCGACGGACCTCGACGTCGAGGCGCTCCTCGACGCCTGCGCGGCCAGCGGCTGCGCCATCGAGCTCAACGCCAACCCTCAGCGCCTGGACTTGAGCGCAGCGCACGCCGCCATGGCTCGGGAGCGTGGCGTGCCGGTCTCCATCGCTGCGGACGCGCACGCGCCGGACGAGCTCGACCACCTCGACCACGGGATCGCCATCGCCCGCCGAGCCGGTCTGCGCCCGGAGGACGAAGCCAAGTACGGTCGAGAACTGGCTGCGACTGAGGTCGTCTCGGAGCTCACGGAGCGACTGCGCTAG
>JBCCAW010000177.1:0-10091 GCA_039814655.1 Myxococcota bacterium
CATCGGCCACGACGTGGTGCACCTCGAGGCGAACCTCGACGCGGTGAACATGACGCCAGAGGCTTCCATCGAGGAGTACGGGCTGATGATCCTCAAGGTCCGCGCGCTCTACGCCGCGGTCTTCGAGAACCCGCTCGTGCGCGCGTTTCTTCGGGGCACGCCGGGCCTCGAAGCCTGGTCCATGCTCGGCAAGGCCTACTTTCACGCGGTCGGGCACGGCCCCGAGGGAAAGGGCGAGTACGACCTGGTGGTGCTCGACGCGCCCGCCACGGGCCACGGGCTCGACATGCTCCGCGTACCCGGCGTGATCGTGGACGTCGCGCCGCCGGGGCTCTTGCGCCGCGAGGCCGAGCGGGCGCTCGCGCTCTTTCGCGATCCGGCGCGGGCGGGCGTCGTGCTCGTGACGCTGGCCGAGGACATGCCCGTCAACGAGACCCTCGAGCTGCACGGCGCGGTCACCGGCGAGCTCGACATGCCCGTGCCCGCGCTGGTGGTGAACCAGGTGCTGCCGCGGCTCTTTTCCGGCCCCGGCGCCAAGGGGCGCATGGACCGGCTGGCCGAACACTTCGGCCCGGGCACGGAGCTGGCGACGCTGGCCGCCGCGTCGAGGCTCCGCGCCTCACGGGAGGCCGTTCAGCGCGAGGCCCTGGCCCGCCTCGCCACGGAGCTGAAGCTGCCCACGACGCGGCTGCCGCACCTCTTCAGCCCAGAGTTCCGGCGCCCGCAGATCGACACGCTGAGCCAAGCCTTCCGCTGACGCTGCGCCGGACGTCTAGCGCCGCATGCGGCCGCGCGCGGCCGTGGTGCGGTAACGGCTGCGCGGCCAGTGGCGGTGCCAGCTCCCGTCGAGCACGGGGCCGCCGTCTTCGTCGAAGCCGCCCGTGGCCTTTCCGAAAACGCGCACGAGGCTCCCGAGCTGGAGGCGCTCTTCGCCGTTCATCTCTTCGTCGCGGAGCGTGACGAGGGCCGAGAAGGGGCCGCCGGCGCGGTGGGAGACGGTGACGCGGCAGGAGGACGCGCGCTCGTTCTCGCAGAGGTTCCGCTGCGCGAGCGTCGTGAAGCTCAGGCGGAGCGTGGTCCGGTCGCCGGGGCCGTCCTCCACGCCCCGGACGACGCCGAACCAGCCAACGGTGACGTCGCTGAAGTCCTCGGGATCGCGCCGAAGCTCCTCGTAGGTGACCTCCGTCGCGTCCTCGAGCGCGTCCCGCTCGGCCGATGTGGGGGCGTACTCGCGGGCGTAGCCGTAGGAGCCGCCGCAGCCGATCGCGGCGTAGGCGCTCACGAGCGTGAGAAGGGCCACGCTACGGCAACCGCAGACCGAAGAAAAAGCTTGGAGATTCGGCGCTTTCACGGCGCTGGCGTAGCACGTTCCCCACCTTGCGAGCCAGCGAGACCAGACCTAGCCTCGGCGAATGCCGGGTACCGCGACCAAGGGCGTCGAGCTCGCTCAGAAGCTGATCTTCGAGCTGGGCTCCGAGGGGCGACGGGGCGACTCGCTCCCCAGCAACGATGACCTCCCGCCGGTGGACCCGGCGGCGCTCTTCGGAGAGGCGCATCGCAGCGAGCCGGCGCCGCTCCCGGAGGTCTCGGAGCCGGAGCTCTTCCGCCACTACGTGCGCCTCTCGCAGCAGAACTTCGCCATCGACCTGGGCATGTACCCGCTCGGTTCCTGCACGATGAAGTTCAACCCGAAGGTGAACGAGTGGGCCGCGCGGCTCCCGGGCTACGCGCGGCTGCACCCGCTGGCCGACGACGAGGGGGTGCAGGGCGCCCTCGAGGTCATGTACCGGCTGGAGCGCGGCCTGGCCGAGGTCTGCGGCATGGACCACGTGTCGCTCCACCCGGCGGCCGGCGCCCAGGGCGAGTACACGGGCTTGATGATGGTCCGCGCCTACCACGCGGATCAGGGGCGCAGCCCGAAGAAGGTGCTCGTGCCCGACACGGCGCACGGCACGAACGCCGCAAGCTGCGCGATGAACGGCCTGAAGGCCGTGGGCTTCCCCGTCGCCGAGGGCGGCATCGTGAAGGTCAGCGACATCGCGCCCTTCGTCGACGACGACGTCGCGGCCATCATGATCACGAACCCGAACACGGTCGGGCTCTTCGAGTCGCACATCAAGGAGATCGCGGACCTGGTGCACGACAAGGGCGGCTTGGTCTACGGCGACGGCGCCAACCTCAACGCGCTCATGGGCCGGGTGCGCCCCGGTGACGTCGGCATCGACGTGATGCAGTTCAACCTGCACAAGACCTTCACCACGCCCCACGGCGGCGGCGGCCCGGGCTGCGGCCCCGTCGGCTACAAGGCCATGCTCGACCCCTTCGCGCCGGTTCCCGTGGCGGCGAAGCGCGAGGACGGCAGCTACTTCCTCGATTACGAGCGGCCGAAGAGCATCGGCCGGCTCCGGGGCTTCCACGGCAACTTCGGCATGATGGTGCGTGCCTACGCCTACCTCCGGGAGATGGGCGCCGAGGGGCTCAAGGGCGCGACGGAGATGGCCGTGCTCAACGCCAACTACCTCCGCGCGCGCCTCGGCGAGACCTGGAAGGTGGCCTTCGACACCACGTGCATGCACGAATGCGTGATCAGCGACCGGCACCTCAAGGAGACCGGCGTCACCACGATGGACGTCGCCAAGCGCCTCATGGACTACGGCTTTCACCCGCCCACGGTGTACTTCCCGCTGGTGGTGAAGGGCGCCATGCTCGTCGAGCCGACGGAGACCGAGTCGCTGCAGACCCTCGACGAGTTCGTCGACGCCAAGGCCGCCCACAGCGCCGAGGCGCAGCGGGACGCCGCCATCGTCAAGAACGCCCCCACGCTCACGCGCCTCCGTCGCCTCGACGAGACCCGCGCGGTGCGCCAGCCGATTCTGCGCTGGACCGAGCCCGCTGCGGCCACGGCGGAAGCCGCAGAGTAGGCGCCCCGCAGACCGGGCTCACGCCAACGCGGCGGGCGGCCGAAGAAGCGGCGCTCACCCCGCTTCGGACGCGAGACCCGCCCGCGCAACACGCGCGAGCGCATGCTGAAGCGCCTCCCGGGCCACGGGCTTTTCGAGGAAGACCGAGCGCTCGACGCGCTGCCGCCGCGTGCTCGCGTCTCCAGCAAAGCCGCTCATGTAGACGACGGGCAGCTCCGGGCGTTGCTCCCGGAGCGCGCGCGCTAGCGCAAAGCCATCCACGTCGGGCATCACGACGTCCGTAAGGAGCGCGTCGCAGCTGCCGAGATGCTCCGAGGCCCAGCGCAAGGCCTCGGCGCCGGCGCTGGCGTGCACGATGTCGTGACCATCCAGGCGGAGCAGCCGCGCCACGGCCTTGCGGACCAGTAGGTCGTCCTCGACGAGCAGGATCCGGAGCGGGCGCTGACGCCCCGGCGGCAGCTGAGGCGATGCACGGCGGCCGTGGCCGGGAGGGCGGGCAGATACACGGTGAAGGTGCTGCCCTTGCCCAACCCCGAGCGCGCATCGAGCTGCCCGCCCATGGCCGAGGCAACGCCGTGCACGAGCGCAAGCCCGAGCCCGGCCGAGTCCACCTCCTGACGCTCCGAAAAGAACGGCTGCGCGAGGCGTGGCAGAACTTCGGCGGCGATGCCCACCCCGTCGTCGGCCACTTCGAGGACGACGTAGTCCCCGGGTGCGAGGGTGCCGTAGCAAAGCTCGCGCGCCGCGGGTTCGTGGCGGAGGTGACTGCGAACGACGAGCGTTCCCTTCTCGCCGAGCGCCGCCTGGGCGTTCAGCACCAGCGCCTCGGCGAGCTGCTCGAGCTCCCAGGCGTCACCTTCCACGCGCAGCGCCTCCTCGCGCAGCTCCGTTCGAAGCGTCACGCCCGCCGGCAGGTCCTGCGCGGCGCGCTGAACGAGGCCGGAGAGAAGCGGCGCAAAGTCGAGGGGCGAGCGCCCGCGCACGGGCTCGACCCGGGCCGACGCGAGCAGGCGGCGCGTGAGCCCCGCGCCGGCGGCGACGGAGCGACGAATCGCCTGCACGTCGCGCTGAAGCGGGCTGTCGGCGGGGAGCTCGGCGCCAAGCCCCTCCGCATGCGCGCCCACCACGGCCAGCACGTTGTTGACCTCGTGGGCCACGCGGCCACCAAGGCGCGCGGCCCCGGCGATCTCGTTCAGGCGAAGCACGCGCTGCCGGAGGCGCTCGGTGGTCTCCTGCACGCGGAGCACACGCTGACGCTGAAGCGCGACGAGCCACACCAGGGCCAGGAAGGAGCTGGCGGCCGTCACCTGCACGGAGAAGAGCGTGGCCGGGGGCTGCTCGCCCAACACGTTGAAGGCGTCGAGGAGGGCGAGCGCGCTGAGCTGAAGCCCGGCGAGCCACGCATAGGCGGCCGCCAGCCGCGGGCGCTGGGCAATCCAGGCGGCGATGACGGCGAAGGCGTGCCAGTTGATGGCCGCCACGGTCACGCCTCCTCGCGCCCAGCACCCCGCACCCACCGCCACCCACACGGTGACGAGGCCAAGGCGCGTGGCCGAGAGCCGGCCCCGCCGAAAGGCCACGAGGCCGAGGTGAAGGGCAACGAAGAGCGCCCCGAAGAACGCTCCCATGGCGCGCTGCCCGTAGTGGAACGCGAGAAGCCCGCCGTAAAAGAGGACCACCGGGGAAACGCAGACCACCAGCCGGGCCGAGAGCGCATCGAGCTCGGCATCGGCGAAGCCCGACGCGCCATCGCCCATCGACGCGGGGCTGGTGGGCGCATCACTCATGGGTGGGGGAGAGTAGAGACGGCGGGCCCGTTAGAAAATGGCGTCCGTCGAGAGCCCCATGCGCCCGAGTAGGCCCCGAAGGCGTTTCTCCGCTTCGTCGCGGTGCGCGCCGTAGGCCTCGCTGCGGCGCAGGCTTCCGGCCACGTCGCCGGTCTCGCCGACGGGCTGCCCGCGAACGAAGAGCGCCCGGAGCGCGTCGTCACCGTCGCCGTGGGTGAGCGCACGGAGCGGATCGAGGAGGGGCCAGAGCCGGGGATGCCCCGCGTCCCAAACGGCGACGTTGGCCAGCGCGCCGACTTCGAGGGTCCCGGCGCGAAAGGCGGGGTGAAGAGCCCCCGGCGCGTCGAGCACGCGGCGGAGCAGCGCGCCGGGCGCCGGCACGTCGCGGCCGGGCGCCAGGGCCGCCGCGGGCAGCTTCCCAGCGAAGAAGCGCTCGTAGTCCCGCCCGAAGCTCGTGCGGAGGGCCCCGACGCCGGAGAGAAAGCGAAGCTCCTTGCGCAGGCTCATGGAGTCGTTGCTCGCCGCGCAATCCGTCGCCACCACCCAGCGGATCTGCGCGGCTCTCCACCAGTCGACGCGCGCCGGGAACGCAAAGACGAGCTGCGAGTAGGGGCAGGCGACCAGCGTGGCCTCGCGCAGCGCAGGCAGCTCGTCGCGGGTGACGTAGAGCGCGTGGGCAAAGACGTGCGGTGCCCGCGACATCCAGCCCGCACGCTCCACGCGCTGAGCTGGGGTCATCGCATGCGTGTCGAGGCTCCGCGCGTGTTCATCGGCGCTCTGCGCGAGGTGCGCATGAACGGGAAGCCCGTGGCGCTCGGCGAGGCCCACGGCGCGTTCCCAGAGCGCATCGCTCACCGTGTCCGTCGCGTGCGGCCCCGCCGCCGCGTAGATGCCCGCGGCGCGCCAGCGCGCGCTCGTGGCGAGCGTTTCGGTGGCGGCGAGGGCCGCCTCCGCGCCGCCCCGGCCGGGCCCGCCTTCGTCCTGCAGCGTCGGAGCGACCACCGCCGTGAGCCCGACGTCCGCGCACGCGGCGGCCACCTCTTCGGCCGCGTAGTAGTGATCCCAGACCAGCCCGGTCCCGCCCAGGAGGGCGTCGTAGGCGCCCATGCGCGCAAAGGCGCGAACGTCGCCGGGGACGAGCTTCGACTCGGCGGTGTAGAAGAGGTCCTCGACCACGCTGGCCTCCGCCGGGAGGCGCGCCGCCAGGCCCCGGAGCGCCACGAGGGCCAGGTGCGTATGCGCGTCCACGAGCGCCGGCGTCATCAGCGCGTCGCCGAAATCCTCGACGGGGACGGCGTCGCGAGGCGGCGGGCCCTTCGCAGCCTCCACGACCACGGCGCCCTCGACATCGACGTAGCCCTCGGCGATGCCCGTGGGGAAGAGCACGCGCCGAGCCGCAAGCCGGCGGCGGCCCGGCGTCATGGGCGGCCGTCGACGAAGAGTCCGTGGAAGCCCGGCGGCACGTGGTGCGGCAGCGCGAAGGACGCGAGGGTCTCCAGCGTGCCCGCGTCGAGCACGCAGAGCTCCGAATCGTGGGTTCGGGCCCGGTACACCACGGTGAGGAGCCACCCGTCCCCTTCGGCGGCGTCCGGCGCCCGAGGCACGAAGAGCGGCTCACTCGGCAGGTCCGGCATGAAGTCGCGGAAGACCACGGCCGCGCGCTCGCTACTGCTCACCGGCGGGAGCGCATAGCGGGCGAGGCCCGTGTAGACGGGCACGGTCGTGCCCTCCGCTTTGGCGCCGGCCCATACGATGCCGTGCGCGCCGGTCGCGCGCCGCGGGTCCGTGGTGGGCAGCTCGCCGGGCCGGTCGTGGAGGCGCCGCTCCTCGACGATGCGCGTGGCCGGGTCGAACACGTAGCGCGTCAGGAAGGCTTCGGGCCCATGCCACTCGCGGAGCTGGGACGGGTCCTGCACGTCCACGGCACCGCCGGGGAAGCCCTCCATGCGGAAGGAATGCACGACGATGCGGCCGTCCTCGAGCTCGTAGCCGCCGGCGTGGTGAAAGACGAAACACGGCGGCGCCTCGAGCCACACGGGCTCGCCGCCGTCGCGCGGCACGCAAAGGATGTCCGTGGCCGTCCCCGGGTCCTGGCGAATGGCCTCCACCGGCGTCGAGAGGCCGAGGAGCGCTCGGGCGACGTCGAAGCGTACCGGCGTGAGGAAGAAGACGAGCCAGCGCTCCGTGAGCACCATGTCGTGCACGAAGGGCATGCGCGGAAGCGCCACGCGCCGGGTGGTCAGCGCGCCGTTCGGGGCCACGCGATGCACGAGCAGCGTGTGCTCGCGACCGGGCACGGTGCCGAAGTTGAAGAGCTCTCCGGTGCGTGGGCATCGCGCCGGGTGGGCGCTGAAGGGCAGCTCCGGCGAGAGCAGACGGCCGAGGGCGTTCTGGGCCCGGAGCGCCCCGGCGAAGTCATGGCGGCCCCGCGTCGCGAGCGTCTCCGGGTCGAGGGCGTGGGGTAGGCCGCCTTCCCAAAGGGCGAGAAGCTGGCCGCCGTGCATGGCCACGCTCGTGTTCGCCACGTTTTTGAAACGCATGCGCAGGCCATTGCGCCGAAGACCTCCAGGCAGGTTCGTGCCGAAGCCGCGGTAGAGCATGCGCCCAGCGCGCTCCTCTTCGTGGCGCTCGCGCGTGCGCACGTAGCGGTTCGTGTAGCGAACGCCCCCGTCTTCGAAGGCGTAACGACGGATCATGCCGTCCCCGTCGAAGGGGTGCTGGTAGCGCGTGCCGTGGGACTCGAGCGTACCCGGGCCGTTCCGGAAGAGAACGCCCCGGAGGCCCTCGGGGAGGCGACCGGAACTCAGCGGGAGCGTGACGTCCTGAAGCTCTTCGCGTTGCGTGGCGAAGGCGCGGGCCACCACCGCGGGCAGGTCCCGGGCGGTGCTGGGGGTCCCATCGGGCATGGCGAGACCCTGTGGCTTTCCTCGCCCGCCGACCAGTCCACGGCCGCGGTGTCCTGCGCGCTCAGCCCTGGAGCCCGCGGAAATGACGTCGCGTGCGGCGCCAATCGGTCGGCCGCGTACGCGCAGAGCGCGGCACCACGAGGCTGCCGACGAAATCACCTTCCTCGTAGACGCGGTCGATCTGCCGGCGCACCGCCCGCAAGTCGTCTCCGTTCACGACGCCGTTGCTCGTCGCTCGGTAGAACTGCACCGTCGCGCGAATGGGGAAGCGCTCGTCCCGGACGAGGCGCAGCCCGCCCATCTCCCGGAAGGGCCCGAGGTCGTCGCCATGACCGATGACCGCGTTCTCGACGTCGGAGCGACCTCCGCCGCCGCGCCGGCGCATCTCCGGGGCCGGCGCCGCCGAGGACATGGGCGCCGCTTCCGCGTCCCCCAGGGCCCCGATTCCGTCCATGGCCTCGAAGCGCCGGGACCGGTGCCGGAGCGGCACCTGCACCAGGATCATCATGTCGGCGCCCTCTTCGAGCGCGCCTTCGTCCTGCGCCGTCGCCTCGCCGGCGTCGATGCGGGCAGCGACGGCGCTCCGGCGCTCCGCCGTGAACACCGTGCGCTGGCCGACATGGTTGAAGAAGAGCTGCTGGCCCCAGCCCTGAAGGCTCTGGTCACCGGGGCGGTTCTCGATGACCGTGGCGCTGGTCCCCTGGCGCGTGACGAGGAGCGTCAGCACGGCCGGCGAGCCCGGCATGGACTGGTAGTTGTAGAGGACCGGGTTGAACTCCGCCGTACCGCGCGGCGGCAGCGGGACGAAGACGTGCTGCGCGCTGACGAGCACGTGACTGTCCCGGCGCGCCGTGAAGTCGCCCTCGCCGAGCAGCGAGCTCCGGTCGCTCAGGTAGTCCTTCAGATGCCCGAGCACTTCGAGGAGCGGCACCGCGCGGAGGTCGCCGGCCTGGCCGGCGTGGTTTCCCACGCGCACCCAGAGCCGGTCGGCGCGCACGTCGGCGGTACGGTCCGAAAAATTCGGGTGCCGGATGACCGGGAGCAGATGCGTCCGGTGCTGGCCCCGGCCGAGGGGCTCGCGGACCTGGAGCGTCAGATCGCTGATGTTCGGCCCCACGGAGCTGCCCTGGAAGCGCCCCGTGTCCTCCCACATCACGTTGACCACGTTGAGGCCCGTGCCCCGCGCACGGCGCTGGAGCTCCGCGTCGCCGGGCATGGCGGTGACGCGCGCGATGGTCTGGCGAAAGGTCGGCCCCGGCGGCCGGGAGGTCACGCCCCAGGACGGCTGCGCTCCGAGGGGGCGCGGGAGCAGGGTCGCGAGCCCGCCGAGACCGGCGGCGGTGAAGAAGGAGCGGCGCTTCATGGGTCGTGTCTCCGGATGCAGGGCGCTGGCTCGCGCGTCTCGGGTCCTGATACGCGCCGGCCGCCGCCTTCCTTGGGTGCTTTCCGCCGCTGCGCCGGCCGCCTGCTCGAGGGAGGGGTGCGCCCCGGGCGCTTCGCTGGCACGCTCGGCGCGTGCGCGGTTGGCTTTTTCCATTGCTCCTGAGCGCGAGCCTCGGGGCCTGCGGTTTCGAGACGAGGGACGGCCGGCCGGAGCGCGTCAGCTCCGCCGAGCGCCCGGTGATCTACGGCGAGGACGAGCGGCGGGATCTCTTCGAGACCCTCGACCTCGACCTCGTCGATATCGGCGAGCGCAGCGTCGCGGCCCTCGTGACCCGCGACATCGTCAGCGTCGGCGGTGACCGCGTCTTCCTGGGCACGGGCGAGACCCTCGACAGCTTCTTCGCCAACTCCGTCGGCGCTCCTCTCTGCCCCGAGGAGCGTTTCCGGGACCAGCCGAGCGCGGCCTTCTGCTCGGGCACGCTCATCGACGACGATCTCGTGCTGACGGCCGCGCACTGCGTGCCCCTCGAGCGTTTTTGCGCCGACACGTCGCTGGTCTTTCGCTTCTACAACGAGGGGCCCGGGCGCCTCGCGGAGATCACGGAGGCAGACGTCTACGATTGCATCGGTATCGAGGCGATCAGCTGGCTCCGGGACGTGGCCGTGCTCCGCCTCGACCGGCCCGTGGAAGGCGACCTCGCGCCCGTGGACATTCGCCCGGACGGGCGCCCCCTTCAGCCGGGCGACCCGATCTTCTTGGCCGGTTTCCCCCAGGGCGTCCCGATGAAGACCGCCGTGGGCGAGGCCGGCGGGCCCATCGACCCGGAGAGCACGGCGTTTTTCGCCGACATCCAGGGCGGCAATTCGGGATCCGCGGTGCTCGACGCCCGAGGCCGGGTGGCCGCCGTGGTGAGCCGGGGCCAAACGCCGGACTACACGCTAACCCGGGACGATTGCTTTGCGAGCACGCGGCTCACCGATGGCGAGGGCATCGGTGAGATCGCCGGCTACGTCTACCGGCCCCTCGCGGAACTCTGCGGCGCGGGCAAAGGGAGCGACCGGCTCTGCAACCAGGTGAGCTGCCCCGAATGCGG
>JBCCAW010000040.1:0-18505 GCA_039814655.1 Myxococcota bacterium
AGCGTCGACCCCGACGACGACGGGCGCCAGGCCGAGGGCGGCGCCGACGACGGCGCGGCCGGCGACGGGTCAGCCGCGTCCGGCGACGGAGCGGACGCCGCCGAGCCGGAGCCGGAAGAGGCCCCCAACCCCTTCGGTGCGACGCGCGAGGAGCAGTGCCGCCAGGACCCGCGCCGCGACATGAACGCGAGCGCCCGGCGCCGCTTCGACGAGGGCGTGCGCCAGGCGGCCGCCGGCAACGTTGCCGGCGCCGAGACGGCCTTCCGCGAGGCGCTCCGCGAGGACCGGAGCGCCTACAAGGCCGCCTACAACCTCGGCGTGCTCGCGGACCGCGCGGGCAACGAGTCCGGGGCCCTCGACCAGTACCGGCAGGCCCTGCGCATGCTCGGCGACTACGAGCGTGCGGCCGAGGGCATCGTGACCATCTACACGCGGCGGGGCTCCGTTCCCGACGCCATCGCCTTCATGGAGCCCATCGCGCGCCGCTACCCGCGAAACCTCGCGATGCAGGCGCTCTACGCCGAGGTGCTGGTTCAGGCCGAGCGCTACGACGACGCCTGGGAGGCGGCGCGCACGGCGCTTCGCTGTGACGAGCGCTTCGTGCCGGCGCTGACCGCGCTCATCAAGGCCTCCCTCGCCCAGGGACGCGACGAACTCGCGGAGAGCATTCTCGAGCAGGCGCTGAGCGTGGACGAGGCCAACGCTGAGCTGCACTTCATCAATGGCCGGATCCTCGAAGACGAGCCTGGGCGTTTCCGCGACGCGCTGAACGAGTTCCGTCGCGCCGCAGAGCTCCGCCCGGATTATGCCGAGGCGCGCGTGGCGCTCGGCGTGGCGCTCCTCGCCGGCGGAAACTACCCGGCGGCCATCACGGAGTTCGAGGCCGCCGCGGAGCTGGCGCCGACGCTCGTCGCCAACCAGCTCAACCTGGCCGACGCCTACCGATCGACGCGCCAGTGGGACAAGGCGAAGGCGCAGTTCGACCGGGTGCTTCAGATGGAGCCGGACCTCACGGAGGCCTGGTTCAACCTGGCCCTGATGTACCAGGAGGCCGGCGAGGAATTCCCGGGTCTCGACGACCTCACTTCGCTCCAGCAGGCCAAGGACGCTTTCACGCGCTACCGCGATCTCATGGGCCCGCGCCTTCCCCGCGATGACCCTTCCGCGGGCTACCTCGAGAACATCGACCGGCAGATTCAGCGCATCGAGCGTCGCCGGGAGCGCGAAGCACGGAACCGCGAGCGCGAGGCGGCGCGGGCCGCCGAGGGCGGCGAGGAGACAGCGGAATGACGACCCCGTTCAAGCGCATGCTCGCCGGAGCTGCCTTCGCGCTGCTGTGCAGCCTGGCCGCGCCCTCCGACGCCGAGGCGCAGCGCCGTCGTGGCCAGCCTCGCGTGATTCAGCTCGAGGAGATTCGCATCGAGGGCCAGGTGCAGAAGCCCACGGCCTTCTACCTCCTGAGCCGCTCGAACCTCGGCTACGAGGTGCTCGATCTTCGGACCAGCTTCGTGCGCGAAATCGTGCGGAGCGTGCGCCGCGAGCCGTTCAAGCCCGACTGACGCGGGTGAACGCCTTTCACGCGTTCCAGGCGCTGCTTTTCGCGGGCGTGGTCTGGGTCGTCGTCCGGAACACGCGAGACCTCGTCTACGGCGCCGGGCGCGTCGAAGGACGGCCCTTTGTGGCCGCGGTGCGCGGGGCCCTACGCGTGGGCAACCTCGACCGCGCGCAAGCGCTGGCCGACGACGCCGGCGACGCCTGGGTGGGGCGCGTGGCGCGCCAGGCCTTCGAGGCGCACCGGGCGCACCTCGACGTGAGTGCCATGAGCGAAGAGGTGCTCCTCGTGCTCCGCTACGAAGCCGGGCGAAGCCCGCGCCAGCTCCGCGCCCTCGCGTCCTTGGCGTCGGCCGGCGGTCTCCTCGGGGCCACCGGGGAGCTGCTCTGGCTCCTGGGCGGCAGCCATGGGCTGAAGGGCCTTCAGGCCGGGTTGCCCGAGGCTATCGCCACCAACGGCGCGCTCCTGAGCCTGGGCCTGGGCATGGGCACGGCGGCCTTGGCCCTCGCGACCCGGGCGGGGCTGGCCCGGGAGGGGAGGGTGCTCTTCGGCGATGCGCGGCGCCTCGCCGACGCGCTGGCCCGGGGCCTCGACGCCCCCGGCGGGGATTGAGCGGGTCAGCGCCGGCGCGCGGGGACGCCCACGACGGTGACTCCGGCGGGAACGTCGCGGATGACGCAGGCCCCGGCACCCACCACCGCGTCGTCCCCGACGCACAGCGGCGCCTCCGGGAGCCCGTGCACGAAGCTGGCTCCGGTCCCGACGAAGCACCGGTCCCCGAAGTGCACGTTGGCCGGCACCCGGGCGCCGGGGCTCAGCGTGAGCGCCTCGCCGGCCCGGCCGTCGTGGCTGACGCTGGCGCCGATGTTGATTTGCGCGAGCCGGCCGAGGTCGACGTCCACGGAGAGGACCGCGTTCGGCATGAGCAGCGCGCCGGGACCGAGGGTCACGCGCGGACCGACGACGGCGGTCGGGTGGATGAGCGTGGCCAGGGGCAATCCGGCAGCGAGCACCCGGTCCGCAACGCGCACGCGCGTCGTGGGCGAACCGATGGCGACCACCACGCCGTCCAGCGTCGAAGGCGCCTGGTCGAGGGAACGGACCGGCGCGTCGAGCCCGGGCACGCTCCGGTCATCGAGATAGCAGACGAGCGTGTCCCCGGCGGCGCGCACCAGCCATCCGGCCTCGCGGCCCATCCCTCCGGCGCCGAAGACGGCGAGGCGCCGGCCGCTCACGTCGCGGCCCCGTTGGGGACCGGGACGGCCCGGCGCGCGCTGCCCATGAACTCGGGCATGGTGGCCTCGCCGTCGGCGGCGATGCCCTCACGCAGCAGCACCGTGCGTGCCGTCTTCCAGAGGATCTTCATGTCGAGGGCGAGGGACCAGTGGTCGACGTACCAGACGTCGAGGGCGAGTTTGTCGTCCCAGTCCAAGGCGTTCCGGCCGTTCACGGCAGACCAGCCCGTGATGCCGGGCGGCAGGTCGTGGCGCCGGGCCTGTTCGGCGGAGTAGCGCTCGAGGTAGCGCACGAGGAGCGGCCGTGGCCCCACGAGGCTCATCTCGCCCCGAAGCACGTTGAGCAGCTCGGGCAGCTCGTCGAGGCTCGACGCGCGGAGCGCGCGCCCGAAGGGCGTGAGCCGTTCGGCGTCGGGCAAAAGCGTTCCGTCCGGTGCCCGCGCATCGGTCATCGTGCGGAACTTCACCAAACGGAACACGCGTCCAGCGTAGCCGGGCCGCTCTTGCACAAAGACCGGCGGCCAGCCGTGACGCCGCCAGACCAACGCCGTCAGGCCGGCGAAGGCCGGCGCGAGCACCACCAGCGCGCTCCCGGCAACGCTCACGTCGATGGCGCGCTTGGCCAAAAGCGCCGGGCTCCGGGTCCACCAGGGCCGGGATGCTCTTCTCACGGAGACACGATGCCGGAAGCGCCAGGGGTGTCTCAAGGTTCTCGTGCTGGACCGGGTCTCGAAGCCGGTGATAGCGTAGGACAGGCGTTTCACGGTTTTCGCGACGTCGGGAACCTAAGGAAACGACCGGTGTCCGTCGTACCGGCCACCTAGGGCGGGTTCACCCCGGCTGGGCGGATCGACATCGACCCCAACGAGGGCGGGTAGAGCCCTCCTCCTGAGATACGACACATGGCAACTCCTCCTCCGCAGGGACAGCAGCAGCCGGGCCGGGGTACCAAGCCCGGCGCCATGACCATGGCCATGCAGGCCGTGGCCGTGAAGCCCACGGGCCCGAAGGTGCTCCGCATCGGCCTGATTCAGGACGGGAAGATCGTGGAGGAGCGGATCGTCCGCCGCCGCGAGACCGTGTCCGTCGGCACCTCGGAGAAGAACCACTTCATCGTGCAGGCCGGCGGGCTGCCGGCGCGCTTCGAGCTCTTTCAGCTCGTGGGCAACGACTACATCCTGAACTTCACGCCGGACATGCGCGGCCGCGTGGGCCTTCCGGGCGGCGTGAAGCAGCTCGAGCAGCTGCGCCAGAGCGGTGCGCGCTCCGCGGGCGGCTACCATCAGGTCAAGCTGAGTGACTCCTCGCGCGGCAAGATCGTGCTGGGCAACACGACGCTGCTCTTCCAGTTCGTGGTGCCGCCGCCCGTGACGCCGCGGCCGCAGCTCCCGGCGGCGGCGCGCGGCGGCTTCGTCAAGAGCATCGACTGGCTCTTCACGGCCTTCGTCGTGTTCAGCTACATGACCTTCTTCGGGTTCATCATCTACCTGGAGAACCGCGACTGGGAGATCGACCAGGGCATCGCCCGGCTCCCGGACAGCGTGACCCGGCTCATCTTCCAGGAGCCGGAGCCGCCTCCGCCCGACGAGCCCGTCGAGGTGGAGCCCACGGACGAGGGGGACGAGGCGGAGCCTGAAGAAGACGCGCCGGCCACGCCGACGCGCCAGGCGAGCGCCGACACCTCCGGGGACACGGGCGGCGAGTCCGCGGAGAACCCGAACAACTCCGCGGAGGCGCGCGCGCGCATCGCCGAGGAGGTGGCCGCGAGCGCCGAGGCGATGATTCTGGGTGCGCTCGGCGATTCTGGCGGCGCGCTCGCGGACGTGCTCGCCGGTGGCGCGGCCACGGGCAGCGCCGAGGCGGTGCTGGCCCAGGTCAGCGGCGTCGGCGTCGCGTCACGAAGCGGCTCCGGAGCCTTGCGCGCCCGTGCGGGCGGCGGCGACGGGTCGGGTCAGGGCGGCGGCCTCGGCATGCTGGCGGCGTCGGAGAGCGCGGGCATGGCCGTCATGACCAGCGGCGTCAGCGAGATGGCCGTGCGCGGCAACATCCGCCTCCAGGGCGGCGGGGACATCGGCGGCAGCGGCGACTTCGACCCGGCGATCGTGGCGCGGACCATTCGTACCCGCATTCGCGCCATTCAGCGCTGCTACGAGCAGCAGCTTCGCCGAAACCCGACGCTCGCCGGCAAGGTCACCGTGCAGTTCACCATCGTGGAGCGCGGCACGGTCAGCGCGGCCCGCGCCACGGAGAACACGACCAACGATGCGGCCGTGGCGGCCTGCGTCGTGAACACGGTGCGTCGCTTCCGCTTCAACCCGGGCCCCGAGGGCGGAAGCGTGAGCTTCTCATACCCCTTCGTGTTCGCCCCGCAGAGCTGACGGGCCCGACAAGGCCGCGCACGCCGCGGCGAAACGAAAAAGGCCGCTCCACCTGGAGCGGCCTTTTTCGTGGCGGCGGCCGGCAGCTGCGGCGTGCTCGGCTGCCGGGTGCTCAGCTGCGGCGTGCTCAGCTGCGGCGAGCTCGGCTGCGGCGTGCTCAGCTCCCGCGCACGCCCACACCCGCGTAGGTGAAGCCCTGGGCGCGGAGGCCGTAGCCCGACCAGATGTTACGGCCATCGACGAGCACCGGCGAGCGCATGGTCTCCTTGAGCCGCTGGAAGTCCGGGTTCTGGTACATGCGCCACTCCGTGAGGAGGCAGAGCGCGTCGGCGCCTTCGGCGGCCTGGTAGTGATCGTCGACGAAGCGGACCGCGTCGCCGAAGCGTGCCTTGGCGTTCTCCGCCGCCTCCGGGTCGTGCGCCACCACCTCCACGCCCTCGGCGAGTAGGCTGTCGATGAGGTTGAGGGAGGGCGACTCGCGGATGTCGTCCGTGCGCGGCTTGAAGCTCACGCCCCAGACGGCCACGCGCTTGCCACGGAGGTCCTCCTCGAAGACGGCGCGCACCTTTCGGAAGACCACGCCCTTTTGCCGGTCGTTGACCCGGTCCGTGGTCGCGGCGAGCTCGAGCTCGAGGCCGTGGTCCCGGCCCGTGTGCACCAGCGCCTTCACGTCCTTCGGGAAGCAGCTCCCGCCGTAGCCGGGGCCGGCGTAGAGGAACTTGCCGCCGATGCGCGTGTCGCTGCCCACGCCGAGGCGTACCGAGTGTACGTCGGCGCCGACCTTGTCGCAGAGGCCCGCGACCTCGTTCATGAAGGAGATGCGCATCGCGAGCATGGTGTTCGCGACGTACTTCGTGAGCTCGGCGCTGGCCGGGTCCATGAAGACCAGCCGGCTCCGCTCGAGGCATACCGGGTGGTAGAGGCGCTCCATGATGCCGCGCGCGAAGGTGTCGTCGGGGTCGCAGCCGATCACGACGCGGTCCGGCTTGAGGAAGTCGGCGACGGCGTCGCCCTCCTTCAGGAACTCCGGGTTCGAGACCACGTGAATGGGGTGCGCGGCCTTCTCGACGAGGCGCTTGACCCGCGCGTTGGTGCCGACGGGCACGGTGCTTTTGCACACGAGCACCATCTCGCGCTGCGCCTCCTTGGCGACCTGCGTTGCTACGGCGTCAACGGCGGAGAGGTTGGCGCCCCCGTCGCCGCGGGGCGGCGTGCCGACGGCGACGAACACCACCGTGGCCTCGCGGATGGCCTCCGCGACGTTCGTCGTGAAGCGCAGGCGGCCCGCCTCGACGTTGCGTTCGACGATGGACTTGAGCCCGGGCTCGTAGATGGGGATGCCCCCGGCCTCGAGGGTCGCGATCTTGTCCGCGTCCACGTCCGCGCAGATCACGTCGGCGCCGGTCTCGGCGAAGCATGCGCCGCTGACCAGACCCACGTAGCCCGTTCCCACCATGCAGAGTTTCATCGGCTGTCTCCGCGGAGGCGGTAACCGGCGAAACCCCGCGCGGCAAGCCGTGGGCCGCCTCTGTGGACGGGTGGTGTGCGTTAGGCGCCGGGGCCATGGTCGCGTCATGCGAGGTCTCGTGCTCGCGGCGGGGCGCGGTACCCGGCTCGCGCCTCTCACCGATCATCGCGCCAAGCCGGCGTGCCCGGTGGGGCATGGGCCCATGCTCCGCTTCGCCCTGCACGCGCTAGTCCGGGCAGGCGTGCGCGAGATCGTGGTCAACGCCAGGGCCCACCCGGAGACCATCGAGGCAGCGGTCGCCGAGGTGACGACGACACTGGACGCCAAGGTCGACGTGCGCCGCGAGCCTGCCGGTCTCGGCACCGCGGGCGCGCTCGTCGCCCACCGCGCGGCGTTGGATGACGGCGACGGCCTCGTCGTCTTCAACGGCGATGTGATGTTCGCGCCCGACCTCGGCGCCGCCATCGCCCACCATCGCCGTTCCGGGGCGCTCGCGACCATGCTGGTCCAGCCTGCGGCCGGAAACGTCGCAACGGCCGGAGGGCGGGTGCGGGCCCTTCGCGACCTCGAGGGTCACGAGTCCGACCGCAAGGTCACCTTCACGGGTGTTCAGGTGCTCTCGCCCGAGGCGCTGGCCAACGTCGCGTCCCCGGGCTGCCTCGTCGAGCTCGGCTACCAGCGTTGGCTGCGTGCGGGGGAGCACGTCGCGGCGTTCGAGGACCTCTCTCCTTGGTCCGACCTGGGAACGCCGGCCCGCTATCTCGAAGCGTGCCTTGCACCCCTCGACGGGCGAAGCGGCGTTCATCCGAGCGCTTTCGTCGACCCTCGGGCACGCCTCGTGAGCTGCACGATCGGGGCGCGGACACGGGTAGTGGGCCGCGTCGAGCTTCGCCGCGTCGTCGCCTGGCCTGACGCAGATGTCACGGAATCGGCCTCCGACACCGTCCTTACCCCTTCGATATGCGTGCGTACCACCGTTACCTGACATCGACGACGCCTTGCAGGGGCCGCTGAACGCTGCCAAAGCAGGGCGCAACGGAGCACTTAGATGTTCAAAAACACGAGGAATTTTCGCGATGCCGCGTGTTTGACAGGGGAGCCGGCCCGAGTAGACTCCCGGTGCCTCAGGGGGACAGGGATGGACACGCCAAACGCCACTCGACGCGCTGCTGCGCTTGCCATCGCCCTCGTGCTCGCGTCCGGTGTCGGTCTCAGCGTGGCGCAGCCTTCGACGGAGGACGAACCCGCGGGGTCGCTCGAGGTCGAAACGCCCACCGCGCTGACGCCCGACGAACAGCTCGCTCAAGCCCGTGCCGTACTCGAACAAGGTCGTACGCTCAGTCGCCGCGTGTCCGGGCTCCTCGCCGAAGCGCGCCAGTCGGCCGACATCATCCGCGTCACCTGCGTCAACGACAAACTGACGCAGGTGAACGCGAACGTGCGCACGCTCGAGAGCCGCGTCGAACGGCTGGAGGGCGCCGTCGAGTCCGAAGACTCCGGGCGACGGAATCATGAGTACACCGTGATCGCCGTACTCGGCCAGAAGCTCCAAGTCCTGAGCCGGGAAGCCAATCAGTGCGTCGGCCAGGACCTCTACGAGACCGGGGCCACGACCATCGAAGTATCCATCGACGACGCCACACCCACCGAGGATCCGGCCTTCGTCGGCGACACCCCGGCAATGGGGCCCCCGGTCTTCGTACCGCCCGGTAGTGGCGTGAGCTGACTGCGAGCGACGTATGAAACGCGCATTCGCGATGATTCTCTTGGGCGTCACGGCCACTGTGGCGACCAGCGCCGCGGCCGAGGCTCAGGCTTGGTTGGAGGACCGGGACACGGTTCAGGGGCCGGGCTTCAGCTTGGGCAACTTCCGTTTGCATCCTGGGGTCGCGGCGGAGGCAGGGTACGACTCAAACCTCTTCCGCCAGAACGACAACGCCCAGGGCTCGGCCATCTTCAGGCTCACGGCTCACCTCTTTTTGGAGAGCGCTCGGCCGTCGGCCACGCCCGACGGCGTCGAGGACTCAACCGGCGAGGGCGTGTCCGGAGGTCGGCGCCGTGTCTACCTCCGCGTGGGCGGTGCCGCGAGCTACAACATCTTCCTGGAGAATCGCGCTCAGAACAACGTCGGTGTGAACGGCGACTTCGCCCTGACGTTCAACCCGGACGGGCGCTTCCAGGCGACCCTCCTCAACAACTACAACCGAAGCGTACGACCCTTCGTCGATGCGACGAGCGCCGACGACGCCCCGTCCTACGTCCGCAATCGGAACGAGTCCGAGTTCCGGTTGCAGTTCGCTTCGCCGGGACGCGTCTTTCAGGGTGGCATCGGCTACCGATTCCGCCTGGATTTCTTCGAAGATGCTTTCTTCGACTACGCGAACAGCTTTACGCATCAGCCGTACCTCGACTTCGCCTACCGTTTCCTTCCACGGACAGCGGTGATTTCTGAGGTGCGCGTCAGCTACCGGTCGTACCTCGATCCGGCCGGTGCCCCGACTGCCCTTCCGAACGCCCTGGTGCTGGATGCCCGGGCCGGGCTCAACGGTGCGCTCTCTCGCACCGTCTCGTTCGCGGTGACGGCCGGCTACAGCGCAGGCTTCTTCGACTCCTTCTCCGACTTCGATGGGGGAAACGCCCGCGTTGAGCTGCGGTGGAAGCCGCGGCCGTCGATCGCGCTCGCGACGGGGTACGAGCGCAGTTTCTCTCCATCCTTCATCGGGAACTTCGTCGAACGCGACCAGGTCTACGTGCAGGGGCGAGTCACCGCTCTAGGCCGCCTGCTCGCACAGAGCCGGCTCAGCGTTGCTTTCGAAGAAACAGGCGCGGCGCTGAGCGGAGACGGTGGCGCGCTGGGCTCTCAGGCGCAGCGCGAGGATATTCGCGTCTCCTGGTCCAACTTCCTGGAGTACCGCTTCGTCGATTGGCTTGCGGTCAACCTCACCTTTGCGGTCAATGTTGACTCGACGGACTTCGAGTTCGTCGACCCGTCCCCTGACGTGCTCTTCCCGGACCCGGCTGGCGGGTTCGTCTCGGTGGAAGTCTTCGGTGGTGTCCGCGCGTTTTTCTAGCGTGCGAAGGTTAGTGCCGGCGGCCTACGCAGCGTCTCTGTTGGTGACCCTCGTCGCTTGTCGAGGCGGTGGCGGCTCCATCTCGACCACGACGGTGGCCTCCGCTTCCGCGGAGAGTGGCTCCACTGGTCTCGGTCCCGGCGACATCTTCGCCGTCAGAGTGTACGGGGAAACCGACCTGAGCGACGACTACCGGGTCTCCGAAGACGGGTCCATCGACTTTCCCCTGCTCGGTCGCGTGGAGGTCGGGGGCCTCGAGTCGCGGGAAGCCGCGAGGCTCCTCGAGCGCCGTTTGGTCGAGGCGAACGTCCTCGTGACCCCACAAGTCTCGATTCTCGTACGTGAGGTCAACTCCCGTCGGGTCACGGTCGTGGGCGCCGTGGCGCGCGCAGGAACCTTCCCGATGCAACCGGACACTACGGTCGTCCAGGCGATCACGCTGGCAGGGGGCTTCTCGCCTTTGGCCTCCCGAAACGACACCGTGGTGACCCGGCGTGATGGTGAGCAACTGCACCGCTTCCGCGTTCGCGTCGATGACGTAACGCGAGGTCGCGTACCCGACTTTCAACTTGAGCCGGGCGACATCGTCTTCGTACCGCAGCGCGCATTTTAGCGCGCCTCACACCGGCCCCTCTTCGTCGCGGAACTGGCCACACTTTGCCCGACCCTCGAGCTAGGCCGTGGCCATTTCCCGGCGGACCACGTCCACGACGCGGTACAGATCTTCCTGTCCGAGGAAGCTGGAGCTGGGTAGGCAGATGCCCTCGCGGAAGAGAGTCTCCGCCACCTCGCCGCCAACCCGCGGAGCCTCTCGATAGAGGGGCTGCAGATGCATGGGCTTCCACACGGGTCGCGCGTCGATATTATCCTCGCTGAGTGCCGCGAGCAGTTGGTCCCGGTTCGTGGGACAGTCCTCGCGCAGGCGAAACACGCTGAGCCAGTTGGTATGGAAGCCGGCCTCGAACTGAGGCATGCGCTCGATACCAGGTAGCTCCGCGAAGGCGTCGGCGTAGAACTCGGCGATGGCCCGGCGGCGCGCGACGCGCGCATCGAGCACTTCGAGTTGGCCGAGACCTATGGCGGCCAGCACGTTGCTCATGCGGTAGTTGTAGCCGAGGAGGGAGTGCTCGTAGGCGATCCCCGGGTCTCGGGCCTGCTGCGCAAGATGGCGCGCCTGCTCGATGAGCTTCTCGTCAGATGACAGGAGCGCGCCGCCGCTGGTGCACGTGATCATCTTGTTGCCGTTGAAGGAGAAGGCGCCAGCCGCGCCGAGCGCCCCTACCTGCGCGCCGCGATAGCGGGTGCCTACGGCTTCGGCGGCGTCCTCGAAGACCGGGACGCCGTGCCGCTGGCCGATAGCGAGGATCTCGTCCATCTGCGCCGTCTGGCCGAAGAGGTGCACCGCAACGATAGCGCGCGCCTTGGGATGACGGAGAAGTGCGTTCTGGATGGCCTGCGGGTCGACGTTCCAGGTCGTCGTCTCTGAATCGACGAAGACGGGCGTTGCGCCAAGATACCGTATCGGGTTCACGCCCCCCACGAAGTTGAGCGTAGGGACGATGACCTCGTCCCCGGGACCGACACCCAGCAGTCGGAGGCCGAGATGAATGGCTGCCGTTCCGCTCGCGACGGCGCAGCAATGCGCACCGGCCAGCTCACCAAGGGCCTCCTCGAAGGCGTTTAGCTGTGGGCCCATGGTCGAGAGCCATCCGGAGCGGAAGGCCGCGTCGACGTGTTTCTGTTCCGCGTCGCCCATGTGCGGCGCAGACAGCCAGATACGGTCACTCATCGCTGGGTGTAGCTCCGGTACCAGTCCGCAAAGCGCCGGACTCCCACCTCGAAGGGCGTCGTTGGTTCGTAGCCCACCGCCGCGGAGATGGCCGTCACGTCAGCGTGCGTGCTCTCCACGTCCCCGGGCTGCATCGGCATCAGGATGCGCTCGGCCTTTGCGCCTAGAGCTTCTTCGAGCAGCTCCACCATCCGCAGCAGGCGAACGGGGTTGCCGTTTCCGATGTTGAAGACCCGGAAGGGCGCGTGAGACGTGCCAGGGTGGTCCGGGCGCCCACCCGCGGTCGGCGGTTGGTCGAGGACACGCACGATCCCGTTGACGATGTCGTCGATGTAGGTGAAGTCCCGGCTCATGTTGCCGTGGTTGAAGACCTGAATGGGCTTTCCTGCAAGGATCGCGTCGCTGAACAGGAAGAGCGCCATGTCCGGTCGACCCCACGGCCCGTACACGGTGAAGAAGCGGAGACCGGTGCACGGCACACCAAACAGATGCGCGTAGCTGTGGGCCATCAGCTCGTTCGATTTCTTCGTCGCGGCATAGAGCGATACCGGGTGATCGACGGAATCCTTCACCGAGAAGGGTGACTTCTCGTTGGCGCCGTAAACGCTGCTCGAGCTGGCGAAGACCAGATGCCCGATCTCGCGATGTCTGCACATCTCGAGGACGTTGAGGAAGCCGATGATGTTGGCCTCCATGTAAGCCTCTGGATGGGTCAGCGAGTACCGGACCCCGGCCTGCGCCGCGAGGTTCACTACGGCGTCGACGTCGCAGCTGTCGAACACACGCTTCAGCGCTTCGGCGTTGGCGATGTCGCATCTCTCGAAGCGGAAGTGCTCGTGCCGCGACGCGCGCTCGATCCGAGCTTCCTTTAGCTTCGGGTCGTAGTAGGGATTCACGTTGTCCACACCCACGACGTGGTCTCCCCGGGCAAGGAGCACCTCACTCAGGGAATAACCGATGAAGCCGGCTGCGCCGGTGATGAGAACCGTGGCCATGAATTGTACTTCCCGCGGTTGGCTAATAAGCGGCTAGAGAGACCAGCACTCGATGTTCCGAGGCAACGTGCCGGGGGACAGGATGGACCGAACGTCGACCACCACGCCCGCATCGACGAGTGGTGCCAGGAGCTCTTCGACGGGACGGGACCGGTAGGCCGCGTGGGGAACGGCGATGATGACGCCGTCCAGCTGCTGAAACGCGTCTAGCTGCCGAAGCTGGATGCCGTACTCGTGCATCGCGTCCGCGGGGTCGGCCATCGGGTCGTTGACCAAGACCTGGACCCCGTACTCCTCGAGCTCCGATACGATGTCCGGTACCTTGCTGTTGCGTAGGTCAGGCACATCCTCCTTGAAGGTCAGCCCGAGGACTCCGACGCGTGCCATGTTCAGCGGCTTGCCGCGCCGAGCGAGCATCTTGACGAGCCGCTGGGCGATGAAGCCGCTCATCGAGTCGTTGATGCGTCGACCCGCCAGGATGACCTGCGGGTGGTAGCCGACGGCCTCCGCCTTCGCCGTCAGGTAGTAGGGGTCGACGCCGATGCAATGCCCCCCGACGAGACCCGGGTAGAAGCGGAGGAAGTTCCACTTCGTACTGGCGGCGGCGAGCACATCCTGCGTGCGAATACCCAGCCGGTCGAAGATGAGCGAGAGCTCGTTCATGAGCGCGATATTCAAGTCCCGTTGGGTGTTCTCGATGATCTTCGCGGCCTCAGCCACTCGAATGGACGCCGCCCGAAAGGTCCCCGCGGTGACGATGCTCTCGTAGAGAGTCGCGACACGGTCGAGGGATTCCGGGGTGTCCGCAGCGACGACCTTGGTGGTCTTTTCGAGCGTATGTTCCTTATCACCTGGGTTGATCCGCTCGGGTGAATAGCCGACGAAAAAGTCGGTTCCCTGTGTGAGTCCGCTGACACTCTCCAGTATAGGGACGCAGAGTTCCTCCGTGAGGCCAGGGTAGACCGTGCTCTCGTAGACGACGATGCTTCCCGGACTGAGGTGGCGACCCACGGTCTCCGTCGCGTGGCGTACGGCCGACAGGTCAGGCCGGCGGTCGGCGTCTATGGGCGTCGGAACCGTGACGATGAAAAAGGTCGCGTCCGCGAGATCGTGGTCGGAGGTCGTCAGGCGAAGGCCGGTCGAGCGAAGGTCTTCGGCGTCCGCTTCGCGCGTGCTGTCGACGCCGGAACGAAGCTCATCGACGCGCCGCTGCGAGATGTCGAAGCCTACGCAATGCGCGTATTTCTTCGCGAGCGCGAGCGCAACGGGAAGCCCTACGTAGCCCAGGCCGACCACGCAGACTCGCTCTCGGGTGGAATGTGTCGTCATGTCGCCTGGTCTCGTTGCTATTCAGCGGCTTGCGAGGTGTCCGATTCCGGGTCCGGGCCGTAGTAACCCTCGCGCCGGTAGTACTGGTAGTAGGCGCCGTAGTGGCTGCTCTTCTGCACGTCGAGGTCGTTGACCACCGCGCCGAGAATGGTGGCGTTGACGTCCCGGAGTCGGCGAACCAGCCCCCGGAGACCCTCGCGCGTAGTGTGCATCGACTTGGCGACTAGGATCGCCCCATCGGACTTCTTCGCGATCACCGCGGCATCGGACACGACGCCGAGCGGCGGCGAGTCGAAGATAACCCGGTCGTAGCGCGCGCGCGCGTCAGACAAGAACGCATCGAAGGCCGCGGTATGTAGCAGCTCCGCGGGGTTCGGGGGCACGGGGCCGCATACAACGAGGTCGAGGCCCTCGACCTCCGTCGGAATTGGCACCTCGTCGAAGCTCGCCTCTCCGACGAGCACGTTGGATATACCGAGGTCCTGTTTGGCCGACCACGAGCGGTGGAGGCGTGGGCGACGGAGGTCTGTGTCCACGAGGAGTACCGAGTGTCCGCTCTGCGCGATCGCGATGGCCAGGTTGCACGCCACCGTGGACTTTCCTTCGCGCGGGGCGGGGCTCGTCACGACGAACGCGGTACGCGCCTCGCTGGCCGCCATGAAGGTGAGGTTGGTTCGAATGGTACGGCAGCTCTCGGCGAGCGAAGATTGGGGTTTTTCGAGGATGAAGCGGTCGCGCACGCGCAGTCGTTCGGGCTCGGGCACCTTTTGAAGCGCTTCCTCCATGCGAGGTAGGGTGCCGAGGAGGACGATGCCGAGCTCTTCAACTTGATCCGGCCGGCGGAGCCGGTTGTCGAGGCGCTGAATCCCGAGCGTGAGCAAGAGCCCGACCAGCATGCCCATCAAGGCGCCGGCCGCCAGGCTTTGGGGCACCTTGGGCGAAACCGGGGTGGTGGCGACGGTACCCTCATCGACCAACCGCACGTGGCTGGTGTTGATCATGCGGGTCAGGTTCGTCTCCGTCGTGCGCGTCAGCACCTGCTGGTAGAGCTTCTCGCGGTTGGTCCGCTCCCGCGCCAGCCTTTCGAACTCGATCTCGCGAAGGTTCAGGACAAGGCCGGCGTTTTGCGTCTCGGAGATGGCGGCGCGCAGTCCCGCCTCGATGCGCCGCGTCTCTCCAAGGCGCGCGCCAGCGGCCCTCACCATCGATTCGAGCTCCTGGGCGATCTGCGTCTCAAGCTCCTGGAGCTCGGTCGTGACGGCAACCATCTCGGGGTGCTCGCTGCCGTAGCGGAAGCTGAGCCGCGTTCGTTCGGCGCGCTTCTCGCGCAGCGTGGAACGGAGGGCCTCGACGACCTCGGCGCCGCCGTCATCGCTGTCCACGGGGAGGCCCTCGCGCTGTATCTCTCGGAGGCGAACCAGGTGCGCCTGCTGAACGATCCTCTTCTGCTGGGCTTCGCTGATGGCGGCGCTCAGGCTTTGGAGCTCCTGGGCGACGATGTTCTGCCGGTCCTCCATCGAGACGGAAAGCACATTATGCTCCATCTTGAAGTCGTGGAGCGCAAGCTCGGCCTCCTCGAGCTCGGAGCGGAGATCGTCCAGCTGGTCCACGAGCCACTCGAGGGCTTGCACCGTCGAGGCCAAGCGGTCCTCCAGCGCCTTCTCGATGAACACCTCGAGAACGGTGTCCGCGAGCAGCTTCGCGCGGTCCGGTGAGGAGTCCTCGACGCGAAGGTCCGCCAGCCGTGTGTTCTTGATCTGCTCGACGTAAACCTGGCTTCGCAGCCGGTCGGTGGTCTCGCCCACGGTACGAGGCCGGAATCCCTCCTCGGGAAGACCGAAGAACCCCGGGCTCTCGTGGAGCGCGAGGCGCTCCACCACGCGTGTGAGCACGGCGCGGCTCTGCATCACTCGGTTCTGCGTCTCGATGAACTCTCGCGTCGAGAGGAAGTCCCCGACCGGGTCGGCGATGTCTTCGACGTCGCTGCCCAAAGGGCGTACCGGGTTCGGGACGTACTCGAGCGTCGCCGTCGAGCGGTAGATCCGGGTCTGCTGCTGAGTCCACAGCCACGCCACGCCTGTGCCGAGAAGGGCCGCGCCAAGCAGCAGCCAGCGATACCGTACGAGCGCGCTCAGGTACTCACGCGCATCTTTGTCGGCGCTGGAGGCGGCGTCGGGGGCGGGGGTGGTCATGGATGGAGGCGCTCGTCTTGCGCGCCCGCAGACGCGGGCCCGTCGGCGCTGGTCCGGGGATCGGGCTCGGGAGTAGAGGGAGGGCCTTCCCGGACCTCCCCCGTCCCTTGATGCGTCCTTTTCAGGCTTCGTTCAAATCGAAGGAAGTTGCGGCGGGCGCTCGTACTGTCAGAAGACCGGGCCCGCAGGGTGCTGAGAACACGCTCAGCTTCCGCGCTGCGGTCGAGCGCGAGTAGGGCGCCCGCGCGTAGCTCGAGGGTCGCGGTGCTGCTGTCGTCGGGGAGCGCGTCGAGCGCTGCGGAAGCGTCTCCGAGATCGAGGGTTGCCCGTGCGCGCAGGCGCATGGTGTCGGCGTCGTCCGGCGCGAGCACCAGCCACCGCTTTGCCTCCGCGGGCCGCTGGCGTCCGAGGAGCGCCGCCGCGACCCGGGCCGCGGCGCTCCGGTCCCCGGCGTTCGCGGCCCAGCGGTCCAGCTTGAGCCGGTCGTCGGGCTGCAAGCAGCTGCGGAGCGAGCGAAGCGTCCGCTCGCGGTCGTCCGCGGACTCCACGCGCCGGAGTAGCTCGAGCGCCTCCATTACCTGAACTTCGGGAGACGCGATGATCTCGCACGCTGGGAGAGCCGCGCTCGTGGGTACTCGCTTCGCGGCCTCCGCGAGCTCGAGCCAGGCCTGGTCGCGCCGGCCGATGGAATTGAGCCAGCGCGCCGAAAGCACGCGCGGCGAGGCCCAGTGGGGTGCGAGGCGAGCTGCGTGGTTCAGCCAGCGCGGGGTGTCCCTGGAGCCGCTGCGGGCGAGGCGTCGCGCCTCCATGAGCACGAGCTCCGGCTCGAGCGGGTGCAGACGAAGGAGCCTCCGGGCATCTGCGTCGTCCACGGGTCCGGCCGCGCGGTCGTAGGGCCTGGGCGACGCCAGAAGCAACGTAAGGCCGCACGCCGCCGTCAGGCCCCACGCTAGGGCCAGCTTCGGTCGTGGCCGCGCGCGACGGCGTGAGACGCGCCGGCCGGGCAGCGCCGCCATCACGGCGCTGGCGACGACGACTAGCCCTGGCATCTCCATGCTGAAGTCGACGAGCTCGTGCGCCCCGAGGCCGAGGAGCGCCGCGATGACCGTCGCCTCAAAGGAACGCCGCGTTTGCCAGAGGCTCCGGAGGAGGAAGAGCCCGGACCCGGTGACCACCAGCAAACCCATCACCCCAGCTTCCGTGGCCCATTGGGCCAGCAGGTTCTCCGGGTGGGTGTAACGGATGAGGTCGTTGCCCTCGAGCGCCTGGACGACGCTGAACGCGCCGCGCCCGACCCCCAGCACCGGGTAGTCGACGAAGAACCGCAGCGATCGGAGCGCGACGTGGACCTTGTCGAACCCCTCCGCCGCGAGGTGGCTCCACCCCAACCAAAGCGCCGCGGGCACGGCGAACGCAGAGCCCAGGAGCGTGACCTTGGCCTTGCGCCTGCGGTCGCGAGGGCCGCGGAACGCCGCCCAGGCGAGGAGGGCGAGGAGGCTGGTACCGAAGGACGCCCACACGCCGCGTGACTGCGTTTGCAGAGCCGCGGCGGCGAGCACTCCGGCGAGAACGAGCGCCGGTGCCCGCTGCTTCGATACCGTCCCGAAGGCGAGAGCCAGCGCGGCTCCGAAGGCCGCGATGCCAGCTCGGTGGTTGGGGTTGAGGATAGGTCCGGCGAGCCCCGCGTTCGTGTAGACGGGCGAGTGGAGCCCGTAAACCTGGTCCGATCCGACGGCAGCGTGGACGTAGTGCACGACGATGGCGACGGAGATGGAGATGAGGGCCGCGGCCGCGACGCCCCGCAGTCTCTGCCCCCGAGGGAGCGACGCCGCGGCGAGGGCAGTCGCCAGGACCGCGGCTGAAGTCAACAACGCCTGTTGCGTGCCGCCGGGGTCGCGGGTGTAAGGGACCCAGGAACGCGAATCGCCCAGCAAGCGCCACGTCTCCATCATGAGGGGCTGAGTCGGGTTCCGAGCCAACCACTCTGCGGGCAGCGGCACGAGTTGCGCCAGGGGAATCGCGAACGCGAGGGCCGCGAGGCGCACGAACGGATGCTCTGCGCTTCGCGCCACATGGCTGCCTTCGCGGGTCAGCGCGAGGATCGCGCCCAGAAGCGCGAGGCCCAGGATGACCGGAACCGTCCAGGCGAAGGCGCCCGCAAAGAGCAGGGGAGGCGCCACCAGCAGGGTGGCCAGTACTCCTTCACTCCAGGCCTGAGACGGTCTTCGCCTGGGCGGGGGCATTGGCCCTCAGACCTCTCCGCTGCTCTTCCGTGGCCGGCTTGCCTGCCGCGTACTCGGGGACGAGCTCGGCCAGGCGTTGCACGGCCCGGCCGTCCTGTGTACGCGCCGTCGACAGGAGATCATCGAGTTCCCTCTTGGCGTTCGACCACTCGTTCGCCCAGGGCGGCCGGTTGGAGCGGCCGATGAAAATCTTCGGGTGTCGCGTCTTCGTGACCTTCTCGGCCTCGAGGGAGAGCTCCTCGTAGAGCTTCTC
>JBCCAW010000011.1:0-26705 GCA_039814655.1 Myxococcota bacterium
CGACTCCCGCATCCTAACGGACATAGCGTCGGCCTGTGACGGCCCCACCTCCAGGCCCCCTCGCCGGGCTCCGCATCCTCGATCTTTCGCGCATCCTCGCCGGGCCCACCTGCACCCAGCTCCTCGGGGACCTCGGCGCCGACGTGCTCAAGGTCGAGCGACCGGAGAAGGGCGACGACACGCGCGCCTGGGGGCCGCCCTACGTGAAGGACGCCGCCGGCGCGGACACGAGCGAGAGCGCGTACTATCTCTCGGCCAACCGGAACAAGCGTTCGGTCGCCATCGACTTCCGCCGGCCCGAAGGCGCCGCTCTGCTCCGGCGCCTCGCCGGCGAATGCGACGTGCTCATCGAGAACCTCAAGGTGGGCACGCTCGCCAAGCACGGCCTCGGCTACGCGGACCTGCGCGAAGTGCACCCCGGTCTCGTCTACTGCTCCATCACGGGCTTCGGCCAGACCGGACCCCGCAAGGACCAGCCCGGCTACGATTTCCTGGTCCAGGCCATGGGCGGCATCATGAGCCTCACCGGCGAGCCCGAAGGCCAGCCCATGAAGACCGGCGTCGGCATCGCCGACGTGATGTGCGGCATGTACGCCACCGTCGGCATCCTGGCGGCGCTCCGCCATCGCGACGCCACCGGCGAAGGCCAGCACATCGACGTCGCGCTCTTCGACGCGCAGGTCAGCTGGCTCATCAACGGCGCGCTCAACTACCTGACGAGCGGCGCCCTGCCCACGCGCCGCGGCAACGGCCACCCGAACATCGTCCCCTACCAGGTCTTTCCAAGCGCCGACGGGCACGTGGTGCTCGCGGTGGGCAACGACGCGCAGTTCGAGCGCTTCTGCCAGGTCGCCGCGTGCCCGGAGCTCGCCGCGGACCCGCGCTTCGCCACCAACGCCGCGCGCGTTCGGAACCGCGACGCGCTCGTGCCGCTCCTCGCGACGCGCACGCGCAGCAAGAGCACGGCGGCCTGGATCGCCGCTCTCGAGGCGGCGAAGGTCCCCTGCGGTCCCGTGAACACGCTCGACGGCGTCTTCGCGGACCCGCAGACCCAGCACCGGAACATGCAGATCACCATGCCCCATCCCCTCGCTGGCTCCGGCGAGGTCGCGCTCCTCGGCAACCCGCTCAAGCTCTCCGCCACGCCGGTCAGCTACCGGCGCCCGCCGCCGGTCCGCGCCACGCACACGCGCGAGGTGCTCACCGAAGTGCTCGGGCTCGGCGACGAGGAGCTCGCGTCCCTCGCGGGCGCGGGCGCCATCGAGGCCACGGTGCCCTCATGAGTGCCGCGACGACCCGCACCGTCGCCGACGCCCTCGCCGAGCGCCTCTACGCCGCCGGCGTTCGCCACGCCTTCGGCGTCCCCGGCGGCGAGGTGCTCACGCTCATGGACGCCCTCGAGCGGGCCGGCATTCGCTTCGTGCTCGTTCGCCACGAGACCGCCGGGGGCTTCATGGCCGAGGGCGTGTGGCACGCGACGGGCGCGCCGGGCCTGCTCGTGGCGACCGTGGGACCCGGCGTGGCCAACACGATCAACGTGGTCGCCAACGCCGCGCAGGACCGCGTGCCCCTCGTGGTGCTCACGGGCTGCGTCGATCGCGCGCTCACGGCCGGCTACACGCATCAGATCTTCGACCACCGCGCCGTGCTCGGGCCCATCACCAAGCTCAGCCTCGAGGTCGACGCCCAGGCCGCGCCCAAGCAGATCGACAAGGCCCTCCGCGTGGCCCAGGAGGGCCGGCCGGGGCCCGTGCATCTCGACCTGCCCGTGGAGGTCGCGCTGGCGCCCTGCGCGTCGCCGCTCCGCGTAACGCCCCTCACGGCCCCGGCGTCGCCCGTGGGCAGCGACGTCTTCGCCGACGCCCGCGCAAAGCTCGCCGGGGCCGAGCGCCCGCTGCTGCTCGTGGGCCTCGAGCTCGCGCGGGACGCGGCCGCCGTGCGCCGGGCCGTTTCGCAGCTCCCGGGCCTGCCGGTGCTCACCACCTACAAGGCGAAGGGTGCGCTTGCCGAGGACCACCCGCTCTGCCTCGGCGCTGCCGGGCTCTCGCCCAAGGCGGACGCGCTCCTGCAGCCCTTCGTGGCCCGCGCCGACGTGGTCGTGCTGGCGGGCTACGACCCCATCGAGATGCGCCGGAGCTGGTGCGATCCCTTCGGCGAAGGCGCCACGGTCATCGAGCTCGCGCGCACGCCGAACGACCACGACGTGCACGCGGCCACGCACGCCTTCGCCTGCGATCCCGCCGTGGGTCTCGACGCGCTCACGCGGGACCTCGCCTTCGCCTCTTCCACCTGGCCCACGGGGGAGCCGGCGCGGCTTCGCGCCGCGCTCCACGCTGCCTTCGAGCCACCGTCGGAGGAGCACGCGGGCCGCCTCAGCCCGGGCCGCGCCATCGACGCCATCGCCCGCGCGACCCCCGCACACGCCCGGGTCACCGTCGACACCGGCGCGCACCGCATCCTGCTCAGCCAGCAGTGGCGTTTCCAGCAGGCCCACCGCCTGCTTCAATCGAGCGGCCTCTGCACCATGGCCTGCGCGCTTCCGCTGGCCATCGGTGCCAAGCTCGCCGATCCGGACACGCCCGTGGTCTGCGTGCTCGGCGACGGGGGCCTCGAGATGGCCCTCGGTGACCTCGCCACGCTCCGGGACCTCGGCCTCGGCCTGGTGGTGGTCGTCCTCGACGACCAGAGCCTCGCGCTCATCGAGAAGAAGCAGCGCGCCCGAGGCCTGCCCAACGTGGGCGTCGACTTCGGCGCCGCGCGCGAGCCGGAAGTGCTCACCCAGTACGCGCAGATCGCCCACGCCTTCGGCGGCGAGGGCGTGCTCACGAGCCACGCCGAGGGCCTCCGGGAAGCCGTCGAAGAGGGCCTCGCGAACGCGGACCGCTTCACGCTCATCCACGTACCCGTGCCCCGGCGCGCCTACGACGGCGCCATTTGACCGTGTCCCGCCCGCGACGCTTGCGTGCTGGCGTTCGTGCCGCCGTCGGTCCTACGCTCCCGGCCATGTTTCGCGCCTTCGCCGCGCTCCTCGTGGCCGCCGGCTTCGTGACCGGATCCGCCGCCGCCCAAGAGCGCGGCCCTCGCTCGCTCACCGCTGACGACAGCGCTGACGAGACCGTCGACGTCGTCGTGCTCGGCCTTCGCTCCGTCGAAGGCGACGATGCGCGGGCCCGGGCGCTCACGGAGGCCCTCCGCCGCGAAGCCGCGGCCGTGCCTGGCTGGCGTCTCCTGCCCGCCGACGTGTCCCTGTCGCAGATGAGCCTCGTGCACGGCTGCGCGGAGCCCGACGCGGCCTGCCTCGCGGCCATCGCCGAAGACCTCGGCGCCGGGCGCGTCGTCTACGGCACCTTCCGGCGTACGGGCGATACGGACATCGCGCTCACGCTCTACCTCTTCGACGGCGACCGGGAGCAGATCACCGAGTCGCTGCGGGACACGGTCGCGCCGGCAGACCAGGACGATGACGCCCGAGCGCGCCGCTATCTCGCGGAGCTGGCCGGCCGCGAGCGCTTCGGCGGGCTACGGCTCGTCACCGAAGCGGGGGCCCGCGTCCGCATCGACGGCGAGCCCGTGGGCGCGGCGGCGTCGAGCGGCGTGCTCCTGGTCGACGACCTGCCCGAGGGCGCCCGCCGCGTCGAGGTCGAGGCGCCAGGCCGGTCCCCCTTCGCCGGCGAGGTGACCGTCGTCGCGGACGAAGTGGTCGAGCTCCGCGCCTCGCTTCCGCCGGCGGCCGAGCGGCGTCTTGGCTGGGTGCCCGGGGCCCTCGTGCTGGCGACGAGCACGGTCTTCTTCGGCCTCGGCGTGCGCTCCTGGCGTCAGGTGCGCCGCTACGACGACGAGCGCAACGACGTCGCTGGCCGGCCGCAGAGCGAGGTGCTTCGCCTCCGGGACGCGCTCCTCGAGGGCAACGCCCTGGACCCGGCCACGGGCATGCCGACGGGCCCCGTGGACCCGGCCGCCGCGAACCTCACGCCCTTCCAGGCCATGCTCGTGCTCGCCGACCAGACGCAGCGGGTCTGCGTCGACGGGACCTTCATGGTCGCCGGTGGCCAGAGCGCCTGCGACACGCAGGATCGGCAGCGCGTGCTCCAGTACGTGTTTCACGGCCTCGGCCTCGCCACCGCCGGCGTGGGCGCCTTCCTGCTCGTTCGGGGCCTTCGTCGCGACCGGGACGCGGCGGCCGCAGAGGCACGCTTCGAGCTTCGCCCGCACCTGGGCCTCCGGCGCGCCGGCGCCGGCGTCGGTGTGCAGGCCCGCCTGAGGTTCTAGCCATGCCGCGCATCGTCGGTGGCGCTCTCGGAGGGCGGCGCTTCGCCGCGCCGCCGGGCAAGGGCACGCGACCCACGAGCGAGCGCGTGCGCGAGGCCCTCGCCTCCGCCCTCGCCTCCCGCGGCGCCTTTCGGGGCCGCGTGCTCGATCTCTACGCCGGGAGCGGCGCGCTCGCGCTCGAGGCGCTGAGCCGTGGCGCCGACGAGGCCGTGCTCGTCGAGCGGGACCGGCGCGTGGTGCGCCAGCTCCGCACGACGCTGCAGGAGCTCGGCCTCGAGGCACGCGCGCAGGTGCTGGGCCTCGACCTGCGCGCCCGGGCCGCCGTGACGCGCGTCGTGCCGCTCGGCCCCTTCGACCTGGTCTTCGCTGACCCGCCCTACGCGCTGGCCGGCGAACTCCCGGCGCTCCTGTCCGCCCTCGAGGTCGGCCTCGCTCCCGGCGCCATCGTCGTCGTCGAGCACGGTCCGGACGTCACGCCGGGCCCCTGGCCGCCTTTTCTCGCTCTCGAGGGTGCCTATCGGTATGGTTCTACGTCCCTCGCGATGCTCCGCGTGGGCTCGAGGTCTCCGCCACCGCCATGAGCGTCGCCGTCTATCCGGGCTCCTTCGATCCGATCACCCGCGGGCACACGAGCATCATCTCGAGCGGCCTCGAGGCCTTCGACAAGATCGTCGTGGCCGTGCTCCACAACCCGCGCAAATCGCCGCTCTTCAGCGTCGAGGAGCGCCTCGAGCTCATTCGGGAGAGCGTCCGCGAGATGGGCGCGAGCCCCGAGCGCGTCGAGGTGGATACCTTCGAGGGCCTGCTCGTCGATTACTGCAAGAGCAAGGGCGCAGGCGTCATCCTCCGCGGCCTTCGCGCCGTCGCCGACTTCGAGTACGAGCTCCAGATGGCGAACATGAACCGGCACCTCGAGCCCGGTGTGGTGACCATGTTCATCATGGCCGATGACGCCTACTTCTACGTCTCCTCGAACCTGATCAAGGAAGCCGCGAAGCTCGGCGGGGACGTGGACCGGCTCGTGCCAAGCTGCGTCGCGGCCCGGCTCCGGGCCAAGCTCGGTCGGTAGACGCCCTCGCGGATGTGGCCGCCTTCGCGAAGGCGCCGCAGCGTCGGTACGTCCTCGAGGCCCACCTTGCCGAGGCGCATCTCGTCGACGGTGGCCTCGCCGTCGTGCACGGCCCGGCGCACGCGGAGCCAGCCGTAGAGATAGGCCGCGTCGCGCGCGACGCCTCCGCCCCGGTAGGCGCGCTCGCCGAGCGCGAGCGCGTCCTCGGCCTTGAAGCCGTGGTCCCGATGGAGCAGCCGCGTGGTCTCGTCGAAGCTCGCGCCCCGGTGCATGCAATCGGTCGCGACCACGCGCCCGGCCAGCGTGCGCACGCGCTGGCCGTCGAGGAACCCGTGGAGCTCCTCGAGGGTCAGGCAGAGCCCCTCCTGGTCGGCAAAGGCGCCCGCCGTGCCCACGGAGAGGAGCGCGAGCGGCTGGCTCCTGCCGTTCGCGGCGGCGACGAGGTGACCGAGCACCTCGTGCACGGCCAGGCGCCGGGCCTCGCGCTCGCCGAAGCGCGCGTCGCGTACGTAGACGGTCCGGTCTCCGGCGGCGGCGTTCGCCACGAGCCGCGGCTCCACCTTCACCTCGACGTTGATCCCCGCCACGCCCGCCATCGTTCGCATCCAGCCACCGAGCGAGGGGCCCTCCGGTGCGTCCGCCGGCAGCTTCGGCGCCTCCGCGCTGCCCTTCACCTCCTCGAGGAGCACGTCGGCGATCTCGGCGATGGAAAATCGCCGCGTCCCGAGCGTCACCTCGCGCGAGCCCGTCCCGAAGCGCCGCGCGGCCATCGGTCGAACGCGCCGGGCATCGCCGAGGGACTCCATGAGCACCAGCTCGAGCTCCAGCTCGTCGAGGCGCGCCAGGTAGAGTTCACCCGCAAGGCACTTCGGCGCCAGGGCCCGGGCCTCGGCGAGCGCTCGCCAGGCGCGGCGCTCGACCTTGCCGCGCTCGACGCTCCACTGCGGTACCAGGGGCGCGTCCTTCCCGAACGCGCGGAGCAGGCGCACACGCTCCTCCGGCGCATTGCGCGCCGTCAGCGCCGGCAAGAGCCGGGCGACCTCCGCCACGAGGCGCAGGCGATGGTCGAGCTCGAGCTGGAGGCGACGGTCCACGTTTGGGTACAGTGCCACTTTCTCGCCCGGCATGGGGCGCGCGGCACCCAGGAAATCTCGGGGTTCGCGTGCGCGTCGCCCGACAGTCGAGTCACCGAGCCCGCGTGACCTCGTCGGCCCGGCCGCGCGCCGGCACCTCCTCGGGCCACGGCGCCGGGTCCGCCTGCACGCGGACGCGAGGAGGCGCAGCGGACTCCCGGCGCACCGGCGTCGTGAGTGTTCCGGCGCCGACCATGCGGCGGACCGCGGCGAGCGTCTCCGGGTCCGGGGCATCGAGCAAGAGCAGGGGCCGCCGCTTCCCGTCGAGGAGCGTCAGCGCCCGCACGCGACCGCGAGGGTCGAGCTGCGCCCGGAGCGCGTCGGTGCCTCCGGGGACCTCGACCGCGTGTCGCGTCCCCTCCGCCAGCGCCACGGTGCCTCGCTTCGTCCGCCGAAGCCGGAGCGGCCGCGGCACCTGGGTCGTGACCGTCGCGAGGAGCCAAGCCGCGCTTCCCGCTGCCAGGTAGAGCGAGAAGGGGTGAGGGCCGAGCACCCCCGTGCGCTGGAGCAACAGGCCCACGGCGAATCCGGCGCCCACCGCGCCGGCGACGGCGCTGCATGCCGCCACTCGTCCGCCGAAGAGGCGACGAAGAGCGCTCCGTGGTCCCAGCACGAACGCCCCCGGGGGCGCGGCGTCGCGGTACCCGGCCAGTGTTTCCCGCACCCGTGTTTCCCGCACCGACTCCTCTGCCTTGGCCGGCGGGCGTCTCCGTTGCTCTGCCAAGGCCACTCTCGGGGCCTAGGGCCGGTCCGCCGGTGACGCGAGCCGCGCGACCTGGGCGAGGTCGCGCGGACCTACCCGGGTTTGTCGGCCGTGGCGAGCGTCGGAAGGGGAGTGTTCTCATGCTCCTCCTCTGCCACCGCTTCTGCCGCCCCGGTGAGTTCGACGCGTGCGCGAGGTGACGTTGGCTCCGCCTCGAGGATGGCGCGTACGGCGCGCAGGGCGCGCGGGTCCGTTGGGATGCGCACCAGTCGCCGCGCGTCGGCGTCCAGAAGCTCGATGAGGCGGCGGCCGCTGACGGTCTCGGCGAGCACCAAATCCTCAACCTCGCCCACGGTCCATTCCCGGCGAAAGCCGCGACGGCGCAGCTCCACGCGGCCCGAAGGCATGCGCACGAGGCGAAAGGTCGCCTTGCGCGGCGGCGCCATGCCGAGCGCCGTCGTCGAACCGATGCCAATGAGCGCGATCCATGCTGCGAGGGGCGCGCCGCGCACCAACGCGGCCGTGGACGCGAGCACCGTGCCTGCGACCCACGCGAGGCTCCATCGGCGAGTTCTCTGAAGGTCCATGCTGCCGCGGCTCGCCAGCGTCGTCGCCCAGCCCCGAAAGGTGATCTCTGGCACGGCTTCCGGGTGCGATGGGGCGGACGCGCCGGCCATGCCTTCGCCCATCTCCCTTCCCAGCGTGGCCCGCCTCACCCGCTCCACGACCGAGCCACTGCCCTTCTCTAAGACGTCCTCCGCACCGGCCGCGAGGGCGAGGGACGTAAGGACCTCGAGCGGCACCTCTCGCAGTGGGATCCGGTCGGCATGCGGGCTCTCGGCGACACCCACGTGTAGCGTCGCGCCCCCCGCGTCCTCGGTCAGATCGACCCGAGGTCGGCCGCGCTCCGAACCTCGTTCTCGGTGGAGGACCACCTCGCCGTTGCCGCGAAGCTCGACGCGCTGGAGCCGGGGGCGGAGCGACTGTCCGAGCCTCACGGCCGAGAGAAAGGCGAAGGGCAATAAACCGATGAAGACGATGCCCGAGAGCGACTCTGCCATGCTCGGAGCGCCGTCGTCATCGACCACCAGCCGGCCCACCTGCACGTTGAGCGCGAACCAGGTCACCAGCACGTGCGTCTCGATGCGTTGCCACCAGGACGGAGCGAGCTCCGGCGACCATGTCAGCACGACGGGTGCGCTCGCGTCCCGAAAACCAACCAACTCGACCGGCTCATCTTGGTCCACGGGCACAGCCAAGCACGGGCCGACCGCTCGGACCACGCCGGCTTCCGTCGACCTCCGTCGACCGCATGCGGCCCTTCAGAGGAGCTGCGTCGCGCGCTCCGCCAGTGCGCTCCGCTCGCCCTTTACCAGCGTGACGTGCGCGCCGATGGTCTCGCCGCGGAAACGCTCGGCCACGATCGTCAGCCCGTTGCTCGCCGCGTCCACGTAGGGGTTGTCGATCTGGTCCGGGTCGCCCGTGAGCACGATCTTCGTGTTCGCGCCGGCGCGGGTGATCACCGTCTTCACCTCGTGCGGCGTGAGGTTCTGCGCCTCGTCCACGATGAGGAACTGGTTGGGCAGCGAGCGACCGCGGATGTAGGTGAGCGGCTCCACCTGGAGCGTCCCGTTCCGCACGAGCTCGGCGTAGTCGCGCACCTCGGTCCTCCGCCGGGAGCCGGCGAAGATGTACTCGAGGTTGTCGAAGATGGGCTGCATCCAAGGGTTCAGCTTCTCTTCGAGCGTGCCCGGCAGGTAGCCCACGTCCCGGCCGAGGGGGAAGATCGGCCGGCTCACGACGAGGCGCTGAAAGGCCCCGTCGTCGAGCACGGTCTGCAGCCCCGCGGCGACGGCCAGGAGCGTCTTGCCCGTGCCCGCCTTGCCCATGAGCGACACCAGGTGGACGTCCGGGTCGAGCAGCATGTCCAGGGCGAGGTACTGCTCGAGGTTACGGGGCCGCACGCCCCAGGCTCCGTCCCGGCCCACGCGAAGCGGCACGACGCGGTCCTCGTCGGCGTCGTAGCGCCCGAGGGCCGTGTGCCGCGGGTGGTCCCGGTCCTTGAGCACGATGCCGGCGTTGGGATGAACCCCGGAACCGAGGTCGAGGTCCCGCGCGTCGAGCACCTCGCGCTTGCCCAAGGCGTCCACGGCTTCCTTGGCCACGTTCAGGGTGACTATGCCCGTGTAGAGGTCCTGGCCGTGGATCCGGCCGCCCTCGTAGTTCTCGGCCCGCAGCCCCATCGCATCGGCGCGGATGCGGAGGTTCGAGTCCATGGTGACGAACACCACGGGCCGGTCCGGGTTCGCGTCCCGCAGCTCCAGCGCCGTGCCCATGATGGCGTTGTCCATCTGCTTGTTGTCCCGGCGCTTCCAGAGCTCGTCCGGATGCGTCGGCACGGCCACCACGAGCCGGCCCTCGTCGCCGTTCTCGAGGAGCACGCCTTCCTGGAGCGTGTTGCCGTTCTCGGCCCTCAGCTCGTCGAGGAAGCGCGCTGTCTGTCGGGCGTTGCGCCCGCGCTCGCTGAGCTCCTTCTTGAACGTGTCGACCTCCTCGATGACGTAGATCGGGATGACGACGGTGTTCTCTTCGAACTTGAAGATCGCCCGGGGGTCGTGCAGCAGGACGTTCGTGTCCAGCACGAAGATTTTGGGTGGCACGCTTCGACGGTAGGCAGCGGCGTCCGCACTTGGCAACGGGCGCGTCGGGCGGCTGGCGAAGTCCCCGGGCGCCACGGCGAATTCGTTGCGTGGCGGTCGGAGGAGCCCGCTCGCCGGCGATCGTCGGGCCCGGGCCCGGGGCCCTGGGGTGCCGACGCTGATCCCCGCGGCGGAGCGACGGCGCTACCTCTCGCCTTGACGCGACCAAAACGCCGTGGGGACGCTCCGTCGTGGACGTCATCACCACGCTCTGCGAGCAGGGCCTCGTCGCCGTGCTGGACGTGGAGGTGGGCGACGCGCTCCGCGCCTGGGGCCTGGCGGTGAAGGCCGGAGGCATCGAGGTGCTCGCGGTGCCCGTCACTCAGCGTCGAGTGACCGAGACCGTCGCCGAGCTCGGTGACGAAGCGGACCTCATCGTCGGCATCACCGGCGTGGTGGCCCCGGAGCAAGTCAGCGTGGCCGTGGCGGCCGGCGTCGAGCTCGTGGTCACGCCCATCGCCGATGCGGTGATCATCGACGCCGCGAAGCAGCGAGGGCTCACGGTGGTGGCCGGCGCCGCGACGCCCACGGAGGTCGCCTGGGCTTCCAGCGCTGGGGCCGACCTCGTCAGTCTCCATCCCCTGGGCTTCATGTCCCAGGGCGAGGCCTACCTCGAGGCGATGCTCCGGACCTTCCCCGGCTTGCCCTTGGCCGTGAGCGGTGGCGTCGACGTCGACAACGGGCCCAGCTTTCTCGACGCCGGCGCGGCGGCGGTGTTCGTCGACCGGGGGCTCTTTCCCGAGGTCGGGGACCCAAACGCGCGGGAGATCATCACCACGCGCACCGTCGCCCTCGTGGAGGTGGCCGCCGACGTCCTCGGGCTCCCGGCCCGTTCCTCGCTGGCGGCCACGCGCGCCAGCCTGCGGCCGCCGCGTCGGCGCTCACGCCCGCCGGCGCCCGCCAGGACCGAGACGCTCGCCGACGACCCGCCTCCGCGCTGAGCACGGGCCGGCTGCGGCGTCAGTCCGCCGTCAGCAGGTAGGTCGCGAAGGTGCCGAGCCAGTGCGTCCCGGCATAGGTCGAGGCGGCGATGGCCGCGAGGCCCGCGTTGCCGTGCGCGTCGGCCAGCTCGCCGAGGGCCTCGCGGCGCGCGTCGTCGCTGGGCACCGCCCGCGCGATGCGGCGCGCCATCCACGCGCGGCTCAGGTTCAGCCCATCCAGGTGCGCGAGGCGCCCGTCGCTCCGGTCCGCCGGCGTGACCGGCGTCAGCGTCGGGCCGCGCCCGAGCGTGGGGCAGGCCCCGTCCAGCCATCGCGCGAAGGGCGCCGGCTCCAGCACCCGACACATCAGGTCCGCCTCGGTCAGCGTCGGGGAGAGAAAGTCCTCGCCGCCGGGCTCGAGGTGAAGGGGCAGCGCCTCGTCATCGCCATAGAACGCATGCGCCCGGGCGCGGACGAGGGGCGCTTGCCGCCCGCTCTCGAGCATGAGCCCGAGCGCGAAGGCCGTGTTGGCGTGCGTGCCGGACCGCGTCGGCGCGTGCAGCTTGCCCAGCCAGCCGGTCAGGTTCGCCTCCGCGACCTCCACCAGGGGACCGAGCCGAGCGGCCCAGCCGGCGGCGTCCGTGTCCTCCGCTGCCCAGGCCTCGAGCTCGGCCTGCAGCCGCAGCAGCCAGGCGAGGCCGTAGGGGCGCTCGAAGCTCGGCCGGGCCCGGAGGTAGTGGACCTCCGTGGCCACGTCCTCGGCGAAGCTCGCGGCAAGAGCCGCCTTCGCGCGCTGGGTCAGCACGCCGTGCCGCGCCGCCCTGGCGAGCAGCCAGTGGCCGTGCACCGACGAGTGCCAGTCGTAGCAGCCGTAGAACACGGGCAGGTGCTCGCGGGGCGTCTGGGGTATCTCCTCCGCCTCCCAGCGATGCGCGAGCTGCACGGGCCACTCGCGGTGCACGCCGGCGAGCGCGAGCAGGACGAAGGGCTCGAGGCTGGTGCGAAGAGCGTCGCTCACGCCTTCTTCTTCGGGCCGATGAGCGTCCGGAGCTCGGCCCTCGCCACCTCGTCGCCGGAGGCGTCGCGGAGCACGACGGGCACGCAGAGCTCCTGGCGCTCTCCGCCGAGCGCCGCCGGGCAGGTGCCCGTGGCCGTGATCGTGCCTCGGGCCTTCTTTGCGAAGTCGATGGACATGCCCGCCACGATGAAGCGCGCGTCGTCCGGGAGCGTGTAGGCGACGGCGAGGTTGCCCGCGAGCTCGGCGAGGTTCGTCAAGGCGACGGCGTGTAGGGAGCGAAAGGGGTTTCGCAGCCCGGGCCGGTCGCGCATGGAGACCTGCGCGTGGCCCCGGCGCACCTCCTCGACCCGGGCGCCGATGGTGCCGGTGTAGGGAGCGACGCGGGCCACGAACGCGCTGAAGGCTCGTTTGCCTCCGGGGAGCGCATGAAGCCGGTCCCAGCTGGCGCGGACCATGTTCCGGTCGCCCGCCTCCACGCTGGGGAGAAAACGCCTGAACGGTGCGGGAGTCGCCATGGGCCCTTTGTCGCATGGGCCGAGTCGACTTTCATCCCGCGGCCGCGCGCGGTAGCCCACGCCGTGCCCTCCCGTCGCGTGCTTTCGGCGCCCCTCGGTCCGGAGGACCTGGTCCGCTTCGCCGCCTCGCTTCGGCCCGCCGGCGGGCTCGCCTGGCTCGACGCGGATGGAACGGAGGGCGCCGGACGCCGGGCCTTCCTCGGCGCCGCGCCCGTGGAGGTGGTGAGCGTGCCCTTCGGCGACCCGGCGCCCTTTCGGGCCCTCGAGGCGCTCCGCGGGGAGCCGGGCGGCGGCGCGGTGCCGCGCTGGCTCGGCTACGTCAGCTATGACGCCTTCTTCAGCGGCAACGATGGCGCGAGCGCCGCCTCGCCCCGGCCGCGTCATCAGCGCGGCGCGCTCCCGGTCTTGCGCTTCGCCCGCTACGACGCGCTCGTCGAGGTGGACGTGCTCTGCGGCCGGACCGTGTTGCACGGCGACGACGACGCGGCCCTCGCGCGCCTCGAAGCGCGCCTCGAGGTCTCGGCCCCGATGCCCCCGGTCGCCGTCGGCGCGCCCACGGTCCCCGAGGCGGCGCGCCACGCGGGGGCCGTGCGCCGGGCGCTGCACCACATCCGCGAGGGCAACATCTACCAGGTCAACCTGGCCCGGGCCTGGGATGCGCCGCTCCAGGGGGACCCCCTCGCGCTCTTTCTCGCGATGCGCCGTGCGAGTCCCGTCCCCTTCGGCGCCTACATCGACGCGGGGGACCACCAGCTGCTCGCGCGTACCATGGAGCGCTTCCTCGGCTGGACGCCGGACGCGAAGGGACGCGGGGCGCTCGTGAGCCGGCCCATCAAAGGCACCATCGCCCGGCCGACGGAGCGCCCGGCGGACGACGCGGCCGGCGCGGCCTCGCTGCGCGCCGATCCGAAGGAGCGCGCCGAGCACGCGATGATCGTCGATCTGGTGCGCAACGACCTCGCCCGGCTGGCCGAGGTGGGAACGGTCGTGGTGGAGGGCGCGCTCTCCGTGGAGCCCTACGCGAAGCTCCAGCACCTCGTGACCACGGTGCGCGCGATGACGAAGACCGGCACGACGCTCGCTCAGGTGCTCGAGGCGACCTTTCCGCCGGGAAGCGTGACGGGCACGCCCAAGCTGCGCGCCCTTGAGCTCATCGAAGCCCTCGAGCCCGTTCCCCGCGGCCCCTACTGCGGCGCCGTGGGTCACGTGAGTCGCGGCGGCGAGCTGCACTTGGCCGTCGCCATTCGGACCGCCGTCGTGCAGGACGCGGCCGTCCGCTACCACGCGGGCGGCGGCCTCGTGGCGGCGAGCGATCCGGAACGCGAGGTCGCGGAGACCGAGCTCAAGGCGCGTGTATTCCTCGATGCGGTCGCCGAGATTCGCGGAGAGTAGTCGCGCTACGGAAGCGAAGCGGCACTGATTCGCTTCGCGCAAGCAAAGAACTCTGAGAGAAGAGTCTCGCTTGCTGGTGTTTTTATTCTTGACGGCGCAGCATCTGATGGCTACAACGCCCCTCGTTATGCGCAACCGAGTTTCCATCCGTCGGCGCAGGGCGTTGCCCGGCCGACCTGCACCTGAGGCGACGCCCGGCGTCTGCCTCTCGCGCAGCGCGATAGAGGCTTGGGCGACTTCGGAGCGTGGTTGCCTCCACGCGCCGGCGTGGCGAGGCGCTGCGCTGGACCCAGCTACGCTCAACCCTGCCGCGCTGAACCCTGCCGCGCTGCGATCAACGCTGCGCTCGTGCCGGGAAGAACACCAGTTTTTTGCCTACGATACGAAGCTCGCGAGGCCCTTCGACCTCGGCGTCACGCCGAGTCTCGATGTCCTGCGCGGCAACATCATCGCCTCCCAAACGGAGGTGAACCCCTGAGGGTGGTCGTCTAACGCGCCGACGCGCGTTCTCCTCTCCACGAGGAGTCAGCCGCCCGCGGGATATCCGCTGGCGGCTTTTTTCGTTCGGCGATCTCTTTTGGCGACCGCCCCCGCCTCCGGGGGCGAAGGGCGCACGCCGGGTTCCTTTGGGACCCCCGGTGCAGGGGTGGCGTGCGTCTTCAAAGTGAAAAGCGGGTGGCAAAGGCCAGCTTTAGGAAAGCAAAGTTTTCTCGTTCACGCGCTCTCTCATGAGCAAGTTCATGGGGTGGATGCCGAGAGTTCGGCAGGCGGCCGGTATAGCCGCTGGCTCTACCTTGGAGGTGCATCTCCTCGCTTCCCCACTGCGCGGTCCGAGATGGCCGCGTGCTCTTTGACAACTCGTGATCGCGGGGCGGTGTCGCGCCCGTCCCGCTCTGATTCTGCTGCAGCTCGAAGGTCGAGCGCCCGGCTGTTAACCGGGAGGCGGGGGTTCGATTCCCTCCGGCAGAGCCGCGGACGCCTCGCGTCCTTCTGCCGTGGCTCGAAGGTCGAGCTCCCGTTTCTGAGTCGGGTGGTGGGGGTTCGATTCCCTCCGGCAGGTCCGCGTCCTTCAGCGACGCGCTTCTCGCGGTGTGCATCTGGGATGCAGCCCGACTGTCCATCGGGTGAGGCGGGTTCGATTCCCGTCCGCGGGGCCGCGCAGCCATAGCTGCGCTCGCCTTCACTCCTTCCACCCCCGAGCGCGTGCGGAGCACGCGAAAGGAACCGCCATGCGCACGCTCGTTCTGGACCAGGGCTACGAGCCCCACCAAGTCGTCTCCTGGAAGCGGGCCATCGGCCTGCTCTACGTGGGCAAGGCCGACGTGCTCGAGGAGTACGACGCCGTCGTTCGCTCCGTGAGCCTGGCCATGCCCATGCCCGCCGTGGTGCGCCTCAAGGCGCGGGCGCCGCAGAAGGCCCATCGCATCCGCTTCTCCCGGCGCAACGTGCTGCTCCGGGACGGTCACCGATGCCAGTACTGCGGCGCGCAGAAGCCGGCCAAGGAGCTGACCTACGACCACGTCCTTCCCCGCTCCAAGGGGGGCCGGACGACCTGGACCAACATCGTCGCCGCCTGCCGCCCCTGCAACGCGCAGAAGGGCAACCGGACCCCGGAGCAGGCGCGCATGCCCCTGCGCCGCAAGCCCGTGAAGCCCAGCTGGCTGCCCGGTGGTCCGGCGCGTGCGGGCCTGCCCGAGGTCATCCCGGATCGCTGGGAGACCTGGGTGGCCTGGGCGCTGCCGAAGCGCAGCGCCTGAAACGCGGCGAACTCGACCCCGGCATCGCGGGGGCCCCCTTTCCACTGCCGCGGTGGGGGTCCCCGCGCTGCCACCTACGTCGGAGCTCTGGCCGAGCGGAGCGCGCTCCAAACGCGCTCGTCCGCAGGTTCGACTCCTGCCCGGCGTGCCGACTGCCCGCGCCGAAGGTCCAGCACCACCGGACCGACGGCACCCTCGCCCGCGCTCCTTCGATGGGCGGCATCGAAGACCGCGCGCGGGCCGGGAGGCTCCACCTCCCGCTCGGTCGCCGCCCCGGACGATTTCGTCCGGGGCGGCCGGCCACCCTCTTCGTGGGGTCGCAGCCGACGCCGCTAGCCGATGAGCTCGCGGACGAAGCGCGCCATCAGCGTCTTCGTCCCGCCCTCGAAGCGAATCTCCAGCTTGGAGCCACCCTCGAGCTCCCGCAGCACTTCGCCCACGCCAAACTTCGCGTGCTTCACGTGGCGGCGTTCCCCGCGGGTCGGTCGCGTCAGCGCGGGCGCAAAGGACTCCACGTCCTTGGCCGTCACGGTCTTGTAGACCCGCGCCTTCTCGTCGGTCTCGTCGTCGCGGAGCTTCTCGATCTCTTCCGCGATGAGCTCGTCGAGCCACGCCTCCACCGGGAGCTGTCGCGCCTCCTGCTCCGGCGCGCCGGCCAGCACGATCACCTGCGTACCGAGCGGCGTCGCGCCGACGATCGCGTCGCTCTCGGGGTCCCGGCCGAGCGCCACGAAGCCAAAGGGCAGCCCGGCGACGTGCGCCTCCTTGGTGCGCGCGGGGAGACGCTGCACGTCGAGGTCGTAGGCCTCGAGGGCCTTGTCATGATTGGCCAGCAGCGCGAGGAAGGCGTCGCCGAGGGACCGGCCGAGCACCTGCTGCGCCAGCATCACGTCCGCCTCCTTGAGCTCCGGCGCCTGCTCCGCACCCGTGAGGTGCCGGAGATGCACGAGCCGCCGCTTCAGCGATGCCGAAAGCTCGAGCGTGCGCGCCGTCTCCATGGCCGGGACCATAGGTCAGCCGGCTGGTCCGCCGCCATGCCTTTGCGTTCCGCGGGCACGAGCCATCGCTCGGCGCTAGCAGCCCGGAGCGCCACGGCTTCTGCGCGCGGAGACGGACGGATACGGCGCCGCTCGGATCGCCGGGCGGCGGCTGCCAGGCCATGGTAAACCCCAGCTCGCTCCGGAGTCGTCTAACGGTAGGACAGCGGACTTTGGATCCGCGAATCGTGGTTCGAATCCACGCTCCGGAACCGGCCTCCCGGCGGGAGGCCCACCCATGGACCTCAGCGCGCGCCGGGCACGGCGAAGCGCGTCTCGCCGATTCGGTAGGACGCAGCCCCGGGCACGTCGGGCACGAAGTACACGTGGCTCGCCTCGTCGCTGAGCTCCATGTCGTGCGCGGCCACGAAGCCCAGGCTCCGGCCGAGGCCGTCGAGGACCTCCACCAGCCGCCGGTTCGGGCTCGACGCGCCCACGGGCCGCTCCTCTACGGTGCCGCCGTAGTGGCGTCCGTCCATGTCGTCCCGGAACACGTGGTGCGTTGCCGGGAGGCCCCAGCTCAGCGGCGTCGGCCCGGACACATCCACCAGTCGCTCGTGAATCCGCTCGTAGTTGTAGTCGCTGATCCACTGGTCGTCGCAGTAGGCCATGAAGTCCGTGGACGTCGGCGGCAGGAGCGTCGCGCTCCGCTCGTCGATGGCGAAGACGCCGATGGTCCCGCCATCGTGCGGGTAGGGCTCCGAATCGGCCCCGGACGCACCGCCGCAGGGCGCATGGGGCCGGCCGAGCGTATGGCCCACCTCGTGAAGCAGCGTCAGCTGGCTGCCCTCGCCGGGGTACCAGATGCCCACGCTCACCCGCGTCGACTGGGAGCGCACGGCGGACACGAAGCCGAGACCGGTCACGCAGGCCCGCTGGCAAAAGGCGCCGAAGCTGTCCGCGGGCGCGATGGCGCCGTAGTAGTAGGTCTCCGGGGGCACGGAGTCGTCCGTGCGCAGGCGGCGCACTTCGTCGAGGAGCGTGCCGAAGCCCGTCCCGTCGCGGCGCACCTCCGTGTCCGTCGCGTAGACCTCGCGCACGCTCAGCCGGAGCTGCCCGGGCGCGAGGGGAAACATGGCCAGAAAGTGGTCTTCGATGGCCTCGAGCTCGGCCATGCCCAGCGTGGGCTCTCGGTCCGAGCCGTCCGCCTCGTAGCGCACGGGCACGACGACCAGCTCGAGGCCCCCGTTGCCCACGGCGCCGAGCGCGAGGCTGCCGCCGCTCCGCGGGAAGCGCGCGTCGTTCGGCTCCGGATCGCTCTCCGGTGTGCCCTCGAGGTCGTCGATGAGCACCACGCGGAGCTCGGCCGTCTCCGTCACGTGCTCGGCCTCGATGACGAAGGAGTAGAGCGTGTCCGCGTTCTCGTCGCGGCTCTCCCGGGTGATGGTCCGGAGCGCTTCGCGCGATACGACGACCTCCCCGTCCTCCAGCACGTCGAGGCGGCCGCGGAGCTCGCGCTCGACGTAGTCCTCGCCGGGCGCCACGTAGACCCGGACCAGCGCCTCGCGGCCGGCGATGACCGGCGCGTTCCGGTCCACGACCGTGGCGCCGTCCTCCACCACGCTGACCTTCACGCTCTGGAAGACGGCGATGCCCGTCACCTCGAGGTCCGGCGGCATGCCCGGCGTGGGTCCGAGGTCCGGGGGACCCATGTCCACGGGGCCCGTGTCCGGCGGGCCCAGGTCCGCGGGTCCGAGGTCCGGCATGCCGGCGTCTTCGGGCCCCGCGTCGCCGGGCGTACCGGAGTCCACGGCCCCGAGGTCCCTGCGCCCGGCATCGGCGACGCCGGCGTCACCGTCGACGCCCGGTGAGATGGACGCGGCCGTTCCCGTGCAGCCCGTCAGAAGGAGGGCCATGGCGATGCGCCGCATGCTCCGAGCATACGGTACGGACCCGAGAAGTTCGCGTTTCGCCATTGTCCCCGGGCCTCGTCCGATGTGGACGGACCGTTTCAGGCGCGAGAGCGGACGCGTGCTCACTCTTCCATGGAGGTGGCGAGCTCTTCGATGAGCGTGCGTGCCCGCGCGGAGAGCTTCTTCGGCACGTCCACCTGCACCACGCAGACGAGGTCTCCGCGCCCGCGCCCATCGAGGCGCGGGATGCCGGCGCCGCGGACCACCAGCGTGTCGTTGGGCTGTACGCCGGCGGGCACCTCGATGCTCGTCGGCTCCCCGTCGTCGGCCAGGCTGGGCACGTCCCGCAGCGTACCGAGCGCAGCTTGCGGGAAGCTAATGCGTAGCGGGTGCACCAGGTCGAAGCCGTCGCGCTCGAAGTGTTCGTCCCGCGCCACGCGGACGGACACGTAGAGGTGGCCGGAGGGGCCGCCGTTGCGACCGGCCTGGCCCTGGCCCGCGAGGCGCAGCGTCTGCCCTTCGTCGATGCCGGCAGGCACGCTGATCTTCACGCGCCGTTCCGTGGGCTGCTCGCCGGAGCCGCCGCAGACGGTGCAGGCCTCTTCCGCGAGGCGTCCTTGCCCGCCGCAGGTGGGGCAGGTCGTCTGGAGCACGAAGGCCCCGCGGCGCGTGCCGACCTGACCGGCGCCGCGGCAGCTGCCACAGGTCGTAAAGCGCCCGCCCTCGGCGCCGGAGCCGTCGCAGGCTTCGCAGGGCGTCGGGTGGGCGAGGTCGACCTCCTTCTCCGTCCCGAAGACGACCTCGGCCAGCGTGAGGTCGACCACGGTGCGCACGTCCGCGCCGCGCTGGGGCGCGTCCGGGCGGGCCCGGCGGCCGCCAAAGCCGAAGCCGCCGCCGCCGCCGCCGAAGAAGTCCCCGAAGATGTCCTGGAAATGGGTGAAGACGTCGCCCATGTCCTGGAAGCCGCCGCCGCCGCCCTCGAGCCCGGCGTGCCCGTAGCGGTCGTAGACCTCTCGCTTTTGGCTGTCGCTCAGCACCTGGTAGGCCTCGGCGGCCTCCTTGAAGGCGTCTTCGGCCTGCGGATCGTCGGGGTTTCGGTCCGGGTGGAGCTCCATGGCCCGCTTCCGGTACGCCTTCTTGAGCGTGCGTTCGTCGGCGGTCTTCTCGACGCCGAGAACCTCGTAGTAGTCGCGCTTGGCCATGGATCCCGAGGGGTTGCGGCTCGACCGGCCGCCGTGGTTGGCGACGCACGGCCGCCCGCGCTGGCAGGCTGTGCCCCGCCAGCGCGGAAATGTGTGACGGGCTGGCGCGCAGTCAACCCGGGGAGCCCCATCGGCTACGCTGCTTGCGTGCGTTCCTTTGCCCTCGTGTTCGCCCTGGCCTGCGCGGCCTCGTCGCCGGCCCCGGGCGCCCGCACAACCACGCCCGTCGGCGAAGGAGAGGGAGCCGTAGTGGCGCCGGCCGCTGGGCACGAAGGCGACGCGGAGGCCACGCGCGGCGGCGACGCCGAGGCGATCCCGGAGCTCGACCCGGCCCCGCGCCCGGAGCTCCGGGCGCGATGGCTCCAGGCCGCGGGCCTCGACGGGGGCACCTGGCTCGCCCTCGAGAACGCGGGCCCGGCGCCGGTCCGGCTCATGAGCGAGCTCCTGGCCGGCGAGGCAAGCTGCCGCCTCGCGGAGACGCCCTGCGTGGCCCTCGTGCCCGGGGCGCGCCTCGAGCGCGCCTGTCCCGCGCTTCGGGGCGCGCGCGAGGTGCGGGTCCGGAGCTGCCCGCCGCCGGGCCACGCGCCGCACGAGCTGCGCGTCGCTACGCCGTGACGCCGTCGCCGGGCTGGCGACGGAGAGGCCGCGTCGGGCGCCGAGCGGGCGCGTCTTCCTCTGGCGTGGCCTCCGGCGCGTCGGGGAGGGCCCGTTGGATGGCCTCGTCGTCGGGCAGCCAACGCTCGAGCATGCCCCGGTTCTCCGGGCCGCCGAGGAGCGCCCAGCTCACGACGCTCATCAGGAGAAAGGGCACCGTGACCACGGCGATGCTGGAGAAGGCCCCGCAGCCGCAGCTCTCGCGCGCCGAGGAGAGAAGGGTGAGCACGAGCACCACCATGAGCACCAGCGCCACAGTGCTCGCGACGACGCTCGCCCCCTGCTGCATCGATTCCGGCGCGGCCCAGATGACGAGATGCGCCAGCAGCGCGGGCAGGGGAATCAGCCAGCCGCGGTAGAGCACGACGCGGAGCGCCACGCGTCGCAGGTCCCGGGGCTCGCCGTCGCCGCGTCCCGCCGAGCCCGCGCTCGCGTCGCCGTAGGCGCCGGCGAGGCTCGCAAAGGCCACGGCGAGCGCCAGCACCGCCGCGCCATGCACCAGCACGCCGAGGCCGAGGGCCCGGAGCACGTCCTCGCGGAGCAGCGCCTCCGTCGTCTCGGGCAGCATGGCGATGCGGAAGCCCTCGCCGCCGCCGAAGACCATGGTGCTGGTGAAGGGCACCACGCCCGCGAGCGCCGAGAGCACGAGCAGCAGCGGCAGGCCGAAGGCGAGCGCCGGCCGCAGCCGGTCGCTCAGCCCGAAGCCCGCCGCCGTACTGAGCGGCGCGAAGGCCCCGCCGAGCGTTCGCAGGTAGCGCCCCACGAAGAAACCCGGCCCCTCCCATGCGGGCGGAACCGGGTCGTCGGTGCTCGGGCCGTCATCGCTCACGCGATGCATGTGGGCGCTAGCCCCGCGTGCCGCAAGGGCGGGCGTCGATCAGAAAGGCTCGTCGCCGCCGTCGAGGCCCTCGAGGCAGCTCGCCGGGAGCCCCGCGCACTCGGGAACGTCGAAGGGATCGTCGAGCCCTTCGAGCGGGTCGACGTCGGTGCCTGCGAGGCTGCAGCTAACGCTCGAGAGCGCCGCGTCGATGGCGTCGAGCGCGCTGCTCAAGCAGGACTCGATTTCGCCGACGGTGACGTCTTCGCAGCCATCGAAGTCGGCGGCGCTCGAGTCCGCGCACTCGGTCACCGGATCGGTGGTCTCGAAGGGCATGTCCGGGGTCTCTCCCGAGTTCACGCAGAGATTGACGAACATCTCGCAGGAGGCCTGGTCCTCCGCGAAGAAGACCGCGCCGAAGGTGCAGAGGCGCGCTGTCGAGAGCGACGAGAACGTGGCGTTGCCCTCCGCGATGAAGTCCTCGCAGAGCCCGCGCACCTGATCGTCCGTCAGTGCCCCGAGGGGCGTGGCGGCGGGAAGGCCCGTGCCGAAGCCCGCGGTGCTGTCGCCGCAGGCAACGAGCGTGAGGGTGAGCATCGCTGCGGCCGTGAGATGATGAAATCGCATGTGTGGAGTCCTCCTTCGGTCAGGCGACGCCTGACCGGTTTCAGGATACGTCCGCGCTCCCCGGCAATTCCTCACCGAGTGCGCTTTTCTCAGCCCATGGCCAAGAAGAGCCGGTCCGGCTCCTCGAGGAGCTCGATGATGTCGTAGGCGAAGGCCGCGCCCACGTGCCCGTCGACGATGCGGTGGTCGAAGCTCAGCGAGAGCAGCATCACCTTGCCCACGGCGAGCTCGCCGTCCTTCACCACGGCGCGCTCCTTCATGCGGTGCACGCCGAGAATGCCCACCTCCGGGTGGTTCAGCACCGGCGTGGCGAAGAGGCCGCCCTGCTTGCCGAGGCTCGTGATGGTGAAGGTCGAGCCCGTCAGCTCGTCCGCGCCGAGCGAGCCTTCGCGGGCCCCTTCGCCGAGGCGCTGGATCTCCCGGGCCACGCCGAGGAGCGAGTGCCCGTCCGCGTTCCGCAGCACGGGCACCATGAGCCCCGAGGGCGTCGCCGCGGCGATGCCCAGGTCGTAGTACTTCCGGTAGACGAGCTCGTTGGTCGTCTCGTCGAGGGCGCTGTTGAGCACCGGGTGCTTCTTCAGCGCCGCGACCACGGCCTTCACGATGAAGGGCAGGTAGCTGAGCTTCACGCCCTCGGCCGCCGCCTTCGGGGCCAGCCGCGATCGCAGCGCCACGAGCTCCGTGACGTCGCACTCCTCGACGAAGGTGAAGTGCGCGGCGGTGTTCTTCGCCGTCTGCATCTTCTGGGCGATCTTCCGCCGAATGCCGACGAAGGGCTTTCGCTCTTCGAGCGCGTCTCCGCCCCGCGCCGCCGGCGGCGCGATGGGCTGCGGCGGCAGGGAGGGCGCCGCCGGCGCGTTTCCGGGCCGCACCGTCGGCATGACGCTCGGCGCGCGGGCCACCATGGTCCGGTCGTCGGCCGGCGCGGCGATGGTGGGAGCGCCGCGCGTGGACAGCTCGCCCACGTAGGACTCGACGTCCTTGCGCGTGGTGCGGCCGCTCGGGCCCGTGGGCGGAATGCTCCGCAGATCCACGCCGAGCTCGCGGGCGAGCTTGCGCGTCGCCGGCGTCGCGAGGGGCTTGGCCGCGAAGTACTGCACGGCCTGCGCGCCGCCAGCCATGGCTGGGGGAGAGACCGCCGGCAGCGTCGGGGCCGCCGGCGCGTGATGCCCGTTGCTTCGATGACCGTTCTTGCCGTTCGCGGCCGGCGCCGCCGGCGGCTTGGTGCGAAAGAAGCTCGAGCCCGGGAGGCCCTCACGAATGTCGCCCACGGCCGTCGCGGCGGGGCCTTCGTCGTTCGCGGGAGCGGCCGCCGGCTCTTCGGCAGCCGGCGCGGCCTCCGCGGCGCCCTCCGTCGCGATGACCACGATCACGTCCCCCACCTGGGCGACCTCGCCGACGCCGGTGTTCAGCGCCGCGATGGTGCCGGCCCGGGGCGCGCCGATGGTGACCGTCGCCTTGTCGGTCATCACCTCGACCATGGGGTCGTCTTCGGCGACCACGTCGCCCACGGCGACGTGCCACTCGACGATCTCGCCTTCACTGACGCCCTCGCCGATGTCCGGGAGCTTGAACTCGAAGCTCATGGTGTCTCCTTTTCCTACGGCCCCTCAGGGCTCGTAGGCCACCGTCTCGCGGAGCGCCGGCGTGATGCGGTGCTGGAGCGGCAGGTATTCCATCTCGAGCGTGTAGGGGAAGGGCGTGTCGAAGCCCGTGACGCGCACCGGCGGCGCCTCGAGGTGCACGAAGCACTTCTCGGTCACCATCGAGAGCAGCTCGGCGCCGAAGCCGCAGGCCTTCGGCGCTTCATGCACGATCACCACGCGGCCGGTCTTCTTCACCGATTCCACGATGGTGTCGATGTCCACGGGCCAGAGCGTACGTAGGTCGAGCACCTCGCAGCTCAGCCCGTCGGCCTCCACCTCTTCGGCGCTCGCGAGGGCCTCGAAGAGCATGGCGCCCCAGGCGATGACCGTGACGTCCTCGCCCTCACGCACGACCTTGGCCTTGCCGAGGGGCAGCTCGAGGTCGCCCTCGGGCACGTCCATCTTCACCGCGCGGTAGATGCGCTTGGGCTCGAAGAAGAGCACCGGGTCCGGGTCCTTGATGGACGCCGTCAAGAGCCCCTTCGCGTCGTAGGGGTTCGAGGGGCAGACGACCTTCAGGCCCGCCGTGTGAATGAAGAGGCTCTCCGGCGACTGCGAGTGGTAATGGCCGCCACGGATGCCGCCGCCCACGGGCGTGCGGATGACCATGGGGCACGTGTATTCGCCGCCCGAGCGGTAGCGGTACTTCGCCGCCTCGCTCACGATCTGGTCGAAGGCCGGGAAGATGAAGTCGGCGAACTGGATCTCCGGCACGGGCTTCATGCCGTAGAGGGCCATGCCGATGGCCGTGCCGATGATGCCGCCCTCGCTGAGCGGCGTGTCGATGACGCGGTCCTCTCCGAACTCGTCGAAGAGGCCCTGCGTGACGCGAAAGACGCCGCCGACCTTGCCCACGTCCTCGCCGAGCACGACGACGTCGTCGTCGTGGCGCATGGCGATGCGGAGCGCGTCGTTGACGGCCTGAACCAGGTTCATCTCGGGCATGGTGTTTCTCCGAACTGAGCCTGGCGCTCAGTGATGGTCCTTGGCCCGGGGGCCGTTCAGGAGCTCCGCGGCCTGCTCCTCGAGGTGCCAGGGGCGTTCGGCGAAGACCCCGTCGAACATCGTGCCGAGCGCGGGCTTGGGCTTCTTCTCGGCGGCGACGATGCACGCCTTCAGCTTGGCCTCCGTGCTCTTGGTGAGCTCTTCCTCGCGTGCGTCGTCCCAGGCGCCCTTGGTCTCGAGGTGGCGCCGGAGCCGCACGATGGGGTCCGTGCGGCGCCACTGCTCCACCTCGTCCTGCACCCGGTAGGCCCGCGGGTCGTCGGAGGTGGAGTGGCCGCCGACGCGGTAGGTGAGCATCTCCACGAGCGCCGGGCCCTCGCCGCGGGCGGCGCGCTCCACGCACTCGCGCACGACCTTGTAGGTGGCGAGCACGTCGTTGCCGTCCACGCGCACCGCCGGCACGCCGTAGGCGATGCCCTTGTCGGCGAAGGTCTTCGAGGCCGTCTGCTTCTCGCTAGGCACGCTGATGGCCCAGTGGTTGTTGCGGCAGAGGAAGACGACCGGCGCCTTCATCACGCCGGCGAAGTTCATGCCCGTGTGGAACTCGGCGGAGCTCGTCGCCCCCTCGCCGAAGAACACGCTCGTGACCTCGTCCGTGCCCTTCTTTTGGGCGGCCCAGGCGAAGCCCACGGCCTGGGTCATCTGCGTGCCGATGGGCGAGCTCACGGAGCCGAAGCGGAAGGCCCGGCCCGTGTAGTGGTCCGGCATCTGCCGACCCTTCACGATGTCGTCGGCGTTCCCGAACATGTTGTCCACGTAGGTCTGGAGCGGCATGCCGCGGTAGAGCAGCGCCCCGAACTCGCGGTAGCAGGGGAAGATCCAATCCTGCGGGCGCATGGCCGCCGCCGAGCCCAGGATGGAGGCCTCTTCGCCGAGGCTGCCGATATGGAAGCCGATGCGGCCCTGGCGCTGGAGGCGCTCGAGCTGCACGTCGATGGTGCGCGTACGGACCATCGCCTCGTAGAAGTCGACGACCTGCTCCACGGGCAGCTTCGGGTCCGCGGGACCGGCGGAGCCGTCCTTCGCGATCACGGTCACGACCTCGTCGCCATAGGACGACTCGGGCGTGCGAATGGGCACCACTTGCTCCTGCGTCTGCATTGGTCCGGCTCCTCGCGGGCACGGAGCGCGCGGCGCCCCGATGATCTCACCCCAGTGAAGGCCCCGGACGTGCCGGAGCCGATTCAGACGACCGCCAGGCGCCGTTTGGTGCCGTAGCGGTCCACGTCCTTCGCGGCCTGCGTCCCCGTGAGCACGCCGTGAAGGAAAGCCTCCGCCGCCCGATAGCTCGAGCGTACGAGCGGGCCGGAGGCGACGAAGCGGAAGCCCATGGCCTCACCCGCTTCGCGATAGCGTTCGAACTCCGCTGGCTCGACGTAGCGGTGCACGTCTGCGTGCTTCTTCGTCGGGCGGAGGTACTGGCCGAGGGTCAAGACGTCGACGTCGGCTTCGCGGAGCCGGCCCATCGCGTCCAACACCTCGTCCTCGGTCTCGCCGAGGCCGACCATGAGCGAGCTCTTCGTCACGTTCGCGCCGGCGGCCTTGGCCCAGCGGAGCACGTCGACGCTGCGGTCCCAGCTGCAGCGCGCGTCGCGAATGGTGCGCTGGAGCCGCGGCGGCACCTCGACGTTGTGCGCGAAGACGTCCGGGTTCCCGTCGCGAATCACCGTCTCGACGTCCTTGCGGACGCCCTGGAAGTCCCCGAGGAGCACCTCGACCAGGAGCTTCGGCGCGTGGTGCTTGATGCGGCGAATGGTCTGGGAGACGTGCGCCGCGCCTCCGTCCAGGAGGTCGTCCCGGTCGACCATGGTCATGACCACGTAGGCCAGGTCGAGCTTCGCCAGCGCGAGCGCCGTGTTCTCCGGCTCCCGCGGGTCCACGAAGCCCTGCGGGTTGCCGGTCTGAACCGAGCAGAAGCGACACCCGCGGGTGCAGGTCTCGCCCAGAATCATGATGGTCGCCGTGCCCTGGCCCCAGCACTCGAAGATGTTCGGGCAGCGGGCCTCCTCGCACACCGTGTTGAGCTCGAGGCCCCGCATGGTGTCCTTGAGCGCCGTGAACCGCGTGTGGTTGTCGCCGCTTGGGAGGCGCACGCGTAGCCAGTCGGGCTTCTTGGCGGGCAGCTTCGGGGCAGAGGACGTCATGTCGAGGAACTAGCGCCAGCGACGGGCGAGGAAATGGTGCCAGCGCGGGCGTGGCCTTCCCCGTCCAGCGACGAGCGACGTCCCTCGTCGGGGTCGCTCAACCGGCGCAGGAGGAACGCTAGGCGGCTCGCGACTCACTGTCAAGTCATCGAAATTACGTGACTTTATGCGCATCCGCGCTGCGCTGCGGATCCTTTTCGGCCGGGCCTATGATCGCCTTCGCGGGCGAGGTTCGTCGCGGCTAC